>JALYHE010000179.1 GCA_030776705.1 Actinomycetota bacterium
GCAGACCCCAGTGGTCGGCGGTGCGCAGGTGGTGGGCGACCTTGGCCGACGCCAGTAGGGCCTTGGAGGGCACGCACCCCGTCCACAGGCAGTCCCCGCCCACCCGGTCGCGCTCCACGGCCGCCACCGCCAGGCCGAGGGAAGCGGCGAACTCGGCCGCCACCATTCCACCCGAGCCCATCCCCACGATCACCAGGTCGTAGCGGCGGGCCACGGTGGCCAACCTATCGCCGGAGCCCGCTCAGCGGACGGCGGGGGGCACGACGGCGCGCAGGGCGTCGATGATGGCGCCCACGTCGTCTGACTCGGCGAAGCCGACGACCTCGAGGGACCGGCCCAGGATCCCGCCCGGGGCGTCGATGATGCGCCCGAGGAGCTCGACCTTGCGGTCGAGCAGCTCCACGGCGTCCTGTCTGTGAGCGCCGTCCAGGTGGGAGAGGATCACGGCCTGTCGCCAGGCCTGGGTGCGGGCCTGCCCGAAGCTGAAGCTCAGCAGCTCGTCCTCGTGGCGCCCGCCCACCCGGTCCAGCACGCCGAGCAGCGGCGAGAAGCGGGCGACGGTGTCCTCGACTCGGTCCAGGAGCGTCTCCAGGACGTCGTTGATCCGGTTGAAGTCGGCCTGGAAGAGGCCGATGTCACCGCCGGGGTTGACCTCCGCCGCGACCACGGCCAGGTCGAGGTTGATGTGGGCGTTCATGGCCACGAGCAGGTTCTGGAGCACCAGGCGGTCCGCTCGCTCGGCGGTTCCGAAGGCGACCTTCCAGCTGCGGGTGGTCTGGTCGTCGGCCTGCCAGAGGGCGAGGGCGTCGAAGTACCTGGCCGCGAAGGCGGCGTCGAAGGCACTCATGCGCGGGCCGTCGTCGAAGGCGCCGTCCTGTATGCCCTGCCTCACGGCCAGCGTCATCTGCAGGTAGACGGCCGGGAAGAACCCCATCCGGCTCCCGCCGGCGCGGGCGCCGTCGATGATCACGCCCAGCCGCTCGATGACGCCGTCGATCTCCGAGAGGCCACCCCCTTCGTTCGAGTGCATGAGGTCCGGCCTCGGGCGGTGGGGGCTATGTACTCGGAAGGGGCGGGTCGGGGAGGAGGCGGCGCAGGGGCTCGACCCACGACAGGGGGTCCTGGTCGGGCTCGAGGGCGAGGTCGGCGCCGAGCGGGAGCTCGTGGTGGGTCAGGGCCACGACCGGTATGAACCGGCCGCAGGCGTCGGCGCGCAGATGCATGATGAGCTCCTGGCCCACCCGGTCGGTGGCGTCGACCAGTATCAGGGCGGGACGCAGCAGCCCGCAGGCGTCGAGCGCCGTCTCCAGTTCCAGCGACTCGAAGCGGCACTCGGGCATGCCCATGCGCAGCTGTGCCAGCCGGGAGCTGTCCACGCCCACGGCCACCACCACAGTTGCGGGCAGTCCCACCATGCGCCGGGTCCCCTCCAGCTCGGCGCTGAGGTCCTGGACCTCCGGTGCCGCCTCGGCCTCGGCGGGCTCGTCCGTCGCCGTCTCCGGGAGGAACGACTCGGCGCTGATGCGCGCCGCCAGGGCCGCCTCCCCCGACGCCCGGTCGGCGGCCCACAGCTCCCAGTCCACCCCGCCGGCGAGCGACAGCTCGGCGTAGGTCAGCGCGGCCACGAGAGGGAAGTCGTCACCGACGTTGGCCAGCCCCCGCCCGGTGAGCTCGGCGGCGAGGTCGGCCAGGGCGTCGGTGGCGACAGGTGGCTCGTCGCTGCGGACGATGAAGGCGTCAGGAGATACCCGGAAGGCGGCGTGCCACCACCCGTCCACCAGGAGGGCGTCCCGCTCGATGTGCACGGCGGGCCCGAAGCCCTGCCGTGCGCTCTCGACCACGAATGCCCGGATGACCTCCCGGTCGTCCACCGCTCACTCTGTGGTGTGACGCTCCGGCGGGGCGAAGGTGGTCCCGGTGCCGCCCTCGCAGGTGCAGACGCCGGTGGAAACCCCGCACCCGTCGCAGACGATACTGCCCTCCTCGTCGATGCTCGCCCCGCCCCCGCACTTCTCGCAGACGCCTTCGACGGTGTCGGTCATCGCTGAGCTCTCCTTGTGTCGAGGTGCTTTTCCGGCCCCATCCTTACCCGTCCGGCCCGCTCGTGCAGCCGCCCGTTGGTCAGGCCGTTGGCGAGGGCTCGTGCAATTAGTGTGCCGACGCCCTATGCCCTCCACCACCGGATCCCCTCCGCTCGACCGAGGCCACTTCCCCGTCACCGAGCGCTGGTCCTACCTGAACCACGCCGGCATCGCTCCGCTGCCCGCCCCCGCCGTCGAGGCCATGAGCCGTTGCGCCTCCGACGCCGCCGTGGACGGCGGACTGGCCCACCCCGCCCATGCCGAGCGGGCCGAGGCGGTCCGGGCCGCGGCGGCCCGGCTCATGGGCGTGCCGGCGGAGGACGTGGCCTTCGTGAAGAACACCACCGAGGGTCTCGGCTTCGTGGCCAACGGCCTCGACTGGGAGGAGGGCGACCGCGTCGTGGTGCCGGACGCGGAGTTCCCCTCCACCCTCTACCCGTGGACCGCCCTCCGGGACCGGGGCGTGGTGGTCGACCTGGTGGAGCCGGTCGGACCGGGCAGGTGCCTGACCGTGGACGCCTTCGCCGAGGTAATGGCGGCGGGGCCGCCCCCGAAGGTCGTGGCCACGAGCTGGGTGCAGTTCGGGAGGGGGTGGCGCACCGACCTGGTCGAGCTGGCGTCGGCGTGCCACGGCGTCGGGTCCCTCCTCTGCGTCGACGTCATCCAGGGCCTGGGGGTGGTCCCGGCCCAGCTGGGGGAGTGGGGGGTCGACTTCGCCATGGCCGACGCCCACAAGTGGCTGCTCGGTCCGAGCGGCATCGGCGTGCTCTACGTGCGCCGCTCCCGACTCGGGGACCTCCGGCCCCTGGAGCCGGGGTGGGCGTCGGTGGCCCACCGGGAGGACTGGGAGAACCTCGAGCTGGTCTGGGACGACTCGGCCCGCCGGCTGGAGGGGGGCAGCGCCAACATGGTGGGAACCCACGCCATGGGCGCGTCGCTCGACCTCCTCCTCGCAGCCGGCGTCGAGCGCGTCTGGGACCACGTCTGCGCCCTCCTCGACCAGGCCTGCGACGGACTGGCGGACGCCGGGGCCGAGGTCATGAGCGACCGCTCCGCAGAGGGCCGCTCCGGCGTCGTCACCTTCGCCGTCGACGGCCACGACCCTGCTGCCGTCGTCGAGGCGCTCAAGGACCGGGGCGTGGTCTGCTCGCCTCGGGCCGGCGGCGTGCGCCTGTCCCCGCACGGCTACAACACCGCCGAGGAGGTCGAGGCGCTGGTGGCGGGGGTGGCCGGGCTGGTCTCGGGGAACGCCTGAAGAGCCCTGGTCCTACAATCTGGGCATGGAGCAGATGATGCCGTCGGAGCTGTGTGACGTCTGTGGCGGGGAGGTCGAGGCCTCCGAGGCCGTGAAGGCCGAGCTCTCGGCCGCCGACGCCATGTGCCCCACGCCGATGACCTTCCATCCGGCGTGCTACGAGCGGGCCTCGGCCGTCTGGCAGCCGGATCCCGACTCCTACTGCACCACGGACCCGGACTTCCCCGAGACGGCCCAGTGGAGCACGCCCGAGAGGACCTAGGCGCGGTCCAACACCGGCCCGCCGACGACCCCGTCGTCGGCTGGCGCTACTGGCAGCTCGCCGAGGGGCAGCGGCTCAGGTCCGTCTCGCACCGCCGCTTCGAGTGGCCCCCGGGCCGGCCGTTGCGGGCCACGTGCGCCGCCGGCGGCCACCCGGCGCCGGCCGAGCGGTGCAACTGCGGGATCTACGCCGCCCTGGACCTGGCCACGCTCCGGGAGAGGGGCATGTGCCTGGTGCCCGAGGCCCTGGTGGTGGGCGAGGTCGCCCTGTGGGGGAGGGTGGCGTCCGACGGCGACGGCCACCGCGGCGAGTACGCCTACCCCAAGACGGTGTTGCTGGTGGACGGCACCCTCCCGGACGGCGACCGCCCCGCGGTCATGGGCGACCTGGCCGCCTACGGCGTCCCTGTGGGCTCCACGTCCCTGGACGAGGCGGTGGGCGAGGTCTCGGCGGGGGTGCTGGCTCATCAGGCCATGTCGCTGTCCCGGAAGCCGCCCGTTTGATTACTCGACCTCCCTCTGTCGCGTCCGGGTGATCGAACCCGGTGAACCGATCCCGCCTCTGCGGGGTTGAACAGGACGGATGTCGGAAGCGGAGGAGCGCCTCGAGCGGTGGGTCACCTTGCACCAACCGGTCGTGTACCGCGCCGCTTGGCTTATCCTTCGGGACCGGGCGGGGGCCGAGGACGTGGCCCAGGAGACGTTCCTGCGGGCCTTCCGCCACGCCCATCGCCTGGGTGACGACGCCGACGTGCGCCCGTGGCTGTACCGGGTCGCCGTCAACCTGGCCCTGAACCGCCTCCGGTCACGTCGGCGCGAGGAGCGGGCCCTCTCCAGGTTGGGGCCGCCCCGCCTTCGGGCCGACGAGGAAGGCCAGGGCTTCGCTCTCGACAGCCCCGTCGCCGACGCCCTGCGGCGCCTCCCGGACCGCCTCCGCGTCCCCGTGGTGCTGCGGTACTACCTCGACCTCTCCGAGAAGGAGATCGCCCGGGCCCTGGGGATACGGCCCGGCACCACCAAGTCACGTCTGCACCAGGCCCGTCGGCTTCTCGCCGCCGACGAGTCGATCACCGCCGCGGTGGCGGGGGGATGAGGCCCATGGCACCTGACGCGCTCGAACGGGAGATACGAACCGCACTGCAGGCCGAGGCTTCGGCC
>JALYHE010000180.1 GCA_030776705.1 Actinomycetota bacterium
GGCCCAGGCCCACAGGCTGGTCTCCGGCGCGTCCGGGGACACCTGGGTGGCGACCCCGTATGTGATGGCGTCCACGGCGGAAAGGAGTCCGAGGGCGCAGAACAGCCAGCCCATGGGGTTCCCGGGCCGCCGGGAGGCGACCAGTCCGCCCACCCCGGCGGCGGCCATGCCGGCCAGGTAGAAGGGGAAGTCGCCGCTGGCCAGGTACTCCTCCAGGTCTACGGCGGCGAACGCCACGTTGAGGGCGAACGTGAGCGCCACCATCGACCAGGCCAGAGGGCCGGCCCCCGGCCACCGTCTGCTGCGCTCGGTCCGCTCCGACCTGGTGGGCATCAGCGTCCTCGAAGCTGTTTCGGCGAGGGTCCTCATGCTACGCGGCGTGCCCCCCGATTCTCAGGCCGTCCCGCGCCTGGGCGCCCGTCAGGGACCGGGCGAGGGCACCTCGGGCTCGGGCTGGCCCGGCTTGGGCGACCGCCGTCCCCACGGCCGTGCCCAGGTCCAGAACCTCCCCCGGGGCCTGCCGTCCCCGGCAGCCGTCCTCTCCAGGTCCTCGGCCGTCTCCTCCGCCGGCTCCTCGACCTTGCCCGCGACCTGCTCGGCCAGCTCCTTCTCGGCCGCGCTCACGGGGACCTCGTCGCTGCCGACGGTGGGCTCCTCCTTGACGCCGCCCCGGCGGCTGTCGAGGACGTCCCGGGCGATGACCTGGATGACTCCCGCCAGCGGGATGGCCAGGAGAGCGCCGAGGATGCCGGAGAGCTCGACGCCGATGAGGACGCTCACCAGCACCACCAGGGGGTTCAGGTCGACCGTCTTGGACATGATGGTGACCTGGAGCACGTGGTTCTCGAACTGCTGGTACACGACGAAGTAGACGATGGTGACGATGCCCAGCGGTGTGGAGTTGAGGAAGGCCACGAGGACGGCGGGGATGGCACCCAGGGTGGCGCCCACCAGCGGGATCAGGTCGGCGAAGGCCACCCACAGGGCCAGCACGGTGCGGAAGGGCACACCCGCGACCGAAAGGAAGACGAAGGTGGATACGCCCGCCACCACGCTGATGAGCAGGTTGCCGGCCACGTAGCCGGTGAGGGCCTTGGCGCAGTCGGCGGCCACATGGCGGACGTGCTCCCGTCGTGGTGGCGAGAGCATGTTGAGACCGCCCTCCAGCAGCCTCGGCCCCGACAGCAGCATCAAGATGGTGAGCACCACGATGGTTAGGCCGGCCGCCAGGGCGTTCCCGACCCTGGTCAGGATGCCCACGCTCTGGGTTCCCAGCCGGTTGAGGTTGTCCTTGATGGCGCCCTGACGCTCCTCGAGGCGACGGTCCAGGTCATAACGGCGCACCACGCCGCCCAACGGGCCTCGCCCGGCCTTGGCGTCCTCAACGTGGCGGGGGAAGTCGTCCACGAACTGCTGCGTCTGCTCCACGATGGGGCGGATGAAGGTGTAGAGGAGAGCGGTCAGCACCGCCAGGCCGACCACGAACACCACGACGGTGGCCAGGCCTCGGGGGAAGCGGAGCCGGTGCTCGAGGAGGTTGACCGGTGGGGTCAGGACGACCGCGAGGAAGACGGCGATGGCGATCCAGATGAGGACCCGGCTGACCTCCCGCACGACCAGGATGGCCAACAGGGTGGCGAGACCCGCCGCGATGGTGGCCAGGATGGTGCGCCACGGGATAGGCCGAGGGGGCGCGGGAGGAGCGCTCATCGGGGGGTCAGAGTACCCAGGCACTAGCGTCGTCAACGGCATGGGACAGCCCATCTCCGTGGTGGAGAGACCCTCGTCGAGGCCGGGAGTGGTGCGCTTCGAGATCAATCGCAGCCTCACGGGTATGGCCCATGAGCGCTACCGCTCCGAGGCCGACGCCACCGGGCACCGCCCCCCCGACGTCTTGGCTCGACGCCTCTTCCAGCGGGGCGGCGCGTCCGCCGTGCACGTCTACTCGAACGTGATCACCGTCGAGTTGGCCGAAGGGGGAACGAGCGAAGGCATGCGTGAGCTCATCGAAGAGCTCTTCATCCACTACCGGGAGGGTGTCCAGCCCAGCCTGCCCTGACGGCGACAGCCTGGCCTTAGGCGCGCTCTGCTTCTCGGACCTCGTGGAAGGCCGGAGCCTCGGCGTCGGCGCGGGTGATCCTCTCGGCCGTGCGGGTCATCTCCTCCCGCAGCGCGTCGATCTCGCGTTGGATGCGGGCCGCGTCCTCGTGGCGCTCTTGCACCACGGCTCGCTCCTGCTGCTCGACCAGCTCCACGATCTGAAGCTCGACACCCACGGCGTGGTCCTCCAGCCGGGAGTTCTGCATGGGTTTGACCTACCCGCAAACACCAGTGGGTATCCCTCGGGTCACTCCCTGCCGCGACCAGTCAGCTCCTGGAGCTCGTCGATCTTCCTCGAGGCGTCGGCCTTGGTGAGGCCCTCGGGCACGGGCTGGCCTGCCTCCTGGGCCAGGAGGGTGAGGTAGGACTGCTGCGCCGCGGTCATGGGCTCCTCACCCGTGACCCACTCGTCGGGGTCCTTCTGGAGGTTGCCCGGCGTGTCGTCGGGCGTCTGGCTGGGCGTCTGGTTGGGCGTCTCGGTCATGCCCTCCTTCCTACCCCGGTTGACGGGAACGAACACCAGTTCGATACTGGCAGGGCACTGTGGAACCGACCGCCGCCCTCCGGGAGCTCGTCGAGCCCGTCACTCGGGCCGACCAGCAGGTCCTGCCCGTGCTGCCGGAGCTGTCGGCCCTGTTGCCGGGTGGTGCCCTGCGGCGTGGCTCCACCGTGGTGGTGATGGCGGGCACCTCTCTGGGGGGCACCTCTCTGGGAGGCACCTCTCTGGGAGGCACCTCTCTGGCCATGGCCTTGGCCGCCGGTCCCTCGGCGTCCGGGTCGTGGTGCGCGGCGGTGGGGCTGCCGTCGCTGGGCCTGGTGGCCACGGCCGAGATGGGGGTGGCGCTCGAGCGCCTGGCCCTGGTGAGGGGGCCGGGGAGGAGCTGGGCGGCGGTGGTGGCCGCCCTGGTAGACGCCATCGACGTGGTGGTGATCCGCCCACCGGGTCCTGTCCGGCCTGCCGACGTCCGCCGCCTGTCGGCCCGGGCCCGGGAGCGGGGAGCGGTCCTGGTCCCGCTGTGCTCGGGTTGGGAGGGCGCCGATGTTCGCCTCTCGGTGACCGGGTGCGAGTGGGAGGGCCTGGGGGCCGGCCACGGGCACCTGCGGGCCCGGAGGCTGGAGGTGTTGGCCCAGGGGCGGGGAGCGGCCGCCCGCCCTCGCCGGGCCTGCTTGTGGCTGCCGGCGTCATGAGCGGGGCCGCCCTCCCCACCCGCACCCTGGTGGTGTGGTGCCCAGACTGGCCCGTCACCGCCGCCGACCTGGGGGACAGGGCGCCGGTCGCCGTGGTCTACGCCAACCGGGTGGTGGCGTGCTCGGCCACGGCGCGGGAGGAGGGTGTGCGGCGGGGCCTCCGTCGCCGGGAGGCCCAGGGCCGCTGCTCCCAGCTCGCGGTCCTGGAACACGACCCGGGGCGTGACGCCCGGGCCTTCGAGCCGGTGGTGGCTGCCGTCGAGGCCTTCGCACCACGGGTGGAGATCGTGCGACCGGGGGTGTGCGCGGTCGGGACCCGGGGCCCGTCCCGGTACTTCGGAGGCGACGAGGCTCTGGCTGCTCGGGTTGCCGCCGCCGTGGGGGCTCTGCTGACCGGTGAGGGCTGTCGGATCGGGGTGGCCGACGGGCCGTTCGCGGCCGGCCTGGCCGCACGGCAGGGCCGGGTCGTGGCCCCCGGTCGGTCGCCTGCCTTCCTGGCCCCGTTCCCGGTAGGTGCCCTGGAGCGTCCCGAGCTGGCCGACCTCCTGGTGCGCCTCGGCATCCGCACCCTCGCCGCCTTCGCCGCCCTCCCCACCACCGACGTGCTGGCCCGCTTCGGCCCCGAGGGGGCCCTGGCCCACCGTCTGGCCCGGGGTCTCGACGAGCGCCCGCTGGCGGGGCGGACGCCGCCCCCGGAGCTGGCCGTGCAGGTGGAGCTCGACCCTCCGGCCCAGCGGGTGGACACCGCCGCCTTCGCGGCCAAGGCCCTGGCCGACGAGCTGCACGAGCGCCTGTCCGGCCGGGGCCTGGCCTGCACCCGCATAGCCATTGAGGCCGAGACCGAGCACGGCGAGTCCCTGAGCCGTCTCTGGCGCCACGATGGCGCGCTGACGCCGGTGGCCACCGCCGAGCGGGTGCGCTGGCAACTCGACGGATGGTTGTCCGGCACCGTGGTGTCGGCTGCCGCCCCCACGGCTGGGCTGTCGCTGCTGCGCCTGGTGCCCGACCAGGTGGTCCCCGGTGACGGTCGCCAGCTGGATTTCTGGGGTGGGGCCGCCGAGGCAACGGGCCGGGCGGCGCGGGCCCTGGCCCGGGTCCAGGGGATGCTCGGGCCAGAGGCGGTGGTGACCGCGGTGCGAAGCGGTGGCCGGGGACCGGCCGAGCAGGTGACGCTGGTCCCGTGGGGCGAGCCCGTCGCTGTCGGGGACAGATCGGCCCCGTGGCCCGGCCAGGTGCCGCCACCGTCGCCCGCCACCGTGTTCGCCGAGCCCGTGGTCGCCCTGGTGGTCGACGCTCACGGTTCGCCGGTCGGCGTCACCGGGCGGTGCGCGGTGACTGCGCCGCCGGCTCGGGTGTCGGTGGCGGGGGAGCCCTGGGAGGAGGTGGTGGCCTGGGCTGGGCCATGGCCGTTGGACGAGCGGTGGTGGGACTCCTCGGCCCGTCGGCGCCGAGCCCGCTTCCAGGTTGCGACGGCCGGCGGCTCGGCCTGGCTGCTGGCCCTCGAGGCCGGCAGCTGGTGGGCCGACGCCGTCTACGACTGACTGGGGCGGCTTCCCCTCCGACTTTTGCGCGTTTCAACCCCCCATACGAGGTCCAATCGCGCCAAGGTCACCCGTCAGCGGTTCCGCACGGCCTGCAGCTGCTCGACGGGAAAGGCGTCGATCCGACCCTCGGTGCTCAGCGTCCCCACCACCGTTCCGCCGCCCCCGCCGGCGACAGACCAGTTGCCCGTCCAGTGCTCGACCACCGTGACGGTGTACGTGCCGGCGACCGTGTACACGTGGCGCACGTCGCCGTCGGGCCAGGGGCCACCAGGCGAGGTGACCCCCCGAGTCCAGGTGCCGTCGCCCCAGTCGACGTCGTAGCTGGTGGCCGTTGCGGTGATGGTGAGGGCGTAGCCGAACACGTTGAACGTCTGGGTCCTCGCACGGGGGCCTCGGATCTCGAGGAAGGCGGCCAGGCCCGGGATGCCCTTTCCCGGTGCGATGTACGGCTCGGGCGGTGGCAGCCTCATCTGGTCCCGCCACACCATCTCGGCCGCAGCGGCGGGGCTCGGCACGGCAGGCGCGGGCTGACTCTTCGGGCATGGAGCCAGGATGTTGGCGAAGTCGTAGGCGTTCACCTCCGACATGAGCGCAGCGGCCACTCCCGGATCGGCCAGCCGCGTCTCCAGGTGCAGGCACGCGTTCTGCACCGCCGGGTTCCAGAGGATCTTCGAGTAGATGGCCGGAACCCTCGGCGGGGAGGGCGCCTCTGGGGAATCGGGCCGGGGACGTGGAAGGTGGTCGCGTGGACTGAATCGCCGGCGCTCCGCGCTGCCGCTAATTGTGTCTGAATCGCCGCCTATCTCTGGTATCGGCGGCGTCGTCTGGGCAGCCGTCGGTAGAGCTGAGAGACCACCTATGAGAAGGACTGTCATCGTAAAAAGGGAGGTACTTCTCCTCACTTGCACGGATCCTCTGGTATCCGAGCATCCTCCACATCGATGTCTGCGACGATGGCCCAAGAAGTCGGATTCCTATTGGCTGGATCGCGGTCCGCCTTCTTCAAGCGAAGCTGCACGAACCCACCCTCGTTGGCTGGTACAGGGTTCCTGAAGATGGATCCGTAATCGTGGTTAGCCTCGACGACGATGCAGTTAGGTGACGCGTCAATAATTCGCTTCACAACGGTGGTTGGATTCCCTGGATTGGGACTAAGCGGTTCAAGGCGCCTTGCGGCGTAGTTGCCGTAGTCCGACTGCTCGACACTGAACTGAGGTTCGTCGTAAATCGCTTGCATCAGTGCGGCGAACTCAGCGTTGGGCAGCTTGTTCGCCACCAGGGTGCGAACCATGTCGCCGGTGCGTTGGTCGAGGGCGTTCATCACGGCTTGGACGTAGGGCACGTCGATGACGGGGGGCACCTTGGAGACGTCGATGGTCGTGGTGGTGGAGGGCCGGGTGATGGGGGGCTGGGCCTTGTCCGCCTTGGAGCCGCCGTCACAGCTGACGAGGAGGCTGGCAGCCGCTAGGGCCAACAGCGTGTGACGCAATGACCGGCTCGCCACGACCCTCCCCTGCCTGAGCGCCCTTCGATTGTATCTCATGATGCTTCATCCTGCCGCGGGTGAGCAAGGGGTAGCCCACTCGCTGTTCGAACACACGTTCGCTAGAGTCGTCTTCCCCTATGGGCTGGCACAACCCTCCGATCCCGTGGTCCGAGCTGGAGCGGCGGCTCTCGGATGGGGGAGACGGCCCTCAACCGGACAGCGACGCCCTCGAAGGGCCCGCCTCCCGCAGGCGCCAATCCTTCGAGTCGACGGTGCGGCACCAGCCGGGACCGGTTCCCTACGCCGAGCTGCACTGTCACTCCAACTTCAGCTTCTTGGACGGGGCCTCCTCCCCGGAGGAGCTGGCCGAGGAGGCCGCCCGCATGGGCCTGTGCGCCCTGGCCGTCACCGACCACGACGGCCTGTACGGAGCGGTCCGCTTCGCCGAGGCCGCTGACGCCGTCGGCATACCCACCGTCTTCGGAGCCGAGCTGAGCCTGGGTCTCACCAAGCCCCAGGCCGGCGTCCCCGACCCGGAAGGCGCCCATCTGGTCGTGCTGGCCCGGGAACCGCAGGGATACGCCCGCCTGTGCCGGGCCGTCAGCCAGGCACAGGTTCAGGGTAGGGAGAAGGGCCGGCCACGGTTCTCCCTGGCCGCTCTGGCCGACCTCCACGACGGGCACTGGATGGTGCTCACCGGGTGCCGCAAGGGAACGGTCCCCAAGGCCCTCGTCGACCACGGCCCCCGAGCCGCGGCCCGCCAGCTGGCCGACCTCACGGCGTGCTTCGGTCGGGACAACGTGGCCGTCGAACTGTGGGACCACGGCGACCCGCTCGACTCGGCCCGCAACGACGCCCTGGCTGAGGTTGCCGTCCGGGCCGGCGTCGACCTGGTGGCCACCAACAACGTGCACTACGCCACGCCCGGCCGCCGGCCCCTGGCCACGGCCCTGGCTGCAGTGAGGGCCCGCCGCTCCCTCGACGAGCTGGACGGCTGGCTGCCCCCGGCCGCCTCCGCCCACCTCCGAAGCGGCCGGGAGATGGCCCGCCGCTTCGCCCGCTACCCGGGGGTGGTGCAACGGGCCGCCGACCTGGGCCGGGCCTGTGCCTTCGACCTGCGCCTGGTGGCACCTCGCCTGCCGGACTGGCCCGTCCCGTCCGGGCACACCGAGATGAGCTGGCTGCGAGAGCTCACCCGCCAAGGCGCCCTATGCCGCTACGGTCCGCCCGACCAGGAACGGGTACCCGGCGCCTACGCCCAGATCGCCCATGAGCTCGACACCATCGAGCACCTCGGCTTTGCCGGCTACTTCCTCATCGTCTGGGACATCGTCGAGTTCTGCCGCCGCTCCGGGATCTACTGCCAGGGGCGGGGCTCGGCCGCCAACTCCGCCACCTGCTACGCCCTCGGCATCACCAACGCCGACTCGGTGGCCCTGGGCCTTCTCTTCGAGCGCTTCCTGTCACCCGAGCGGGACGGGCCTCCCGACATCGACC
Organism: Actinomycetota bacterium; assembly: GCA_030776705.1. Taxonomy (GTDB): domain Bacteria; phylum Actinomycetota; class Acidimicrobiia; order Acidimicrobiales; genus JALYHE01. The sequence continues at coordinate 7,816 of JALYHE010000180.1, forward strand.
TCGACATCGAGTCCGACCGTCGGGAGGAGGCCATCCAGTACGTCTACGACCGCTACGGCCGGGAGCGAGCCGCCCAGGTGGCCAACGTCATCACCTACCGGCCCCGGTCCGCGGTCAGGGACATGGCCAAGGCCCTGGGCCACTCACCGGGCCAGCAGGACGCCTGGTCCAAGCAGGTCGACGCCTGGGGCCCGCTCAGCCACACCGTGGACCACGACATCCCCGACGCGGTGATGGACCTGGCCCGCCAGGTGCAGGGCTTCCCCCGCCACCTCGGCATCCACTCGGGCGGCATGGTCATCTGCGACCGCCCGGTCACCGAGGTGTGCCCGGTGGAGTGGGGGCGCATGGAGGGCCGCACCGTGCTCCAGTGGGACAAGGACGACTGCGCCGCCGTGGGCCTGGTCAAGTTCGACCTGCTGGGCCTGGGCATGCTCTCCGCCCTGCATTACACCGTCGACCTTATCCGCGACCACCACGGCGTGGAGGTCGACCTGGCCACCCTGCCCCAGGAGGACGAGGTCTACGACACCTTGTGCCGGGCCGACTCGGTGGGCCTGTTCCAAGTGGAGAGCCGGGCCCAGATGGCCACCCTGCCCCGGCTCGAGCCCCGCTGCTTCTACGACCTGGTGGTGGAGGTCGCCCTCATCCGCCCCGGGCCCATCCAGGGCGGCTCGGTGCACCCCTACATCCGCCGGCGCAACGGCAAGGAGCCCGTCACCTACCTGCACCCCCTTCTCGAGCGGTCGCTGAAGAAGACCCTCGGCGTGCCGCTGTTCCAGGAGCAGCTCATGCAGATGGCCATCGACGTGGCCGGGTTCAGCGCCGGCGAGGCCGACCAGCTCCGCCAGGCCATGGGCTCGAAGCGCTCGACCGAGCGGATGGAGCGGTTGCGGGCCCGCTTCTACGCCGGCATGGCCGAACGGGGCATCACCGGCGAGGTGGCCGAC
>JALYHE010000181.1 GCA_030776705.1 Actinomycetota bacterium
ACCTCAGGCTGAGGCCGGCGCGCGCCAGCGTGAACACGCAGTCCAGGTCGACGGGGAGGATAGGGACGGCCTCCGGTGTCGTGAGCCGGCGCCTGTTCTCCTGCTCGATCAGCTCCCCGACCGTCGAGCGGCCGTCACCGGTGACGCCGCAGGGCTGGCGGCGCACCACGTCCAGTAGGACGCCGTCGAGGACCAGCAGGCGGTACACGTGGCCCGAGCCCTGCCCCTCGACCAGCATGCGGGTGTCGTAGCCGGACGCCCGCAGGACGGCCCGCCACAGCTCCGGCCAGGTACGTACCCCGCTGGTCACGCCCGCGCCCCCCGCCGTGCCGCTCGAGGGCTTCACCACGCACGGCGACGGGCTGGACTCCACGAAGCGCCGGGCCGCTCCCAGCGGCCCGAGGTCGAACTCGAGGTGGTCGGGCACCGGCACCCCGGCGCCGGTGAGGGCGTCGTGCACGGCCTTCTTGTCGAGGGCGCGCCTCAGCGCGGCGGGGTCGTCCAGGGGGACGATGTGGTGGCGGACCCGCGTGCGGGCGCCTCCCCGCTCGATCTCGAGGAACCCGTCGTCCGCCTCGGACACCCGGGCTCCGAGCTCCTCGGCGGCCTCCCGCCAGATCCGCCCGTAGACCACGTCGAGGAAGCCCCGTCCCACCTGCTCCAGTCGGGCCTCGTGGCGCCGCCTCCGCCACACCGGCGCCAGCCCGACCGAGCGGGCCAGGTCCAGCTCCGAAGCCAGGCGGCGGGCCCGCCGAGGGGCGCGGGCCAGGAGCGGGGCGGCTGCCTTCACTCCTCGATCGACGTCCATGTCGCGAAGTTGGCCCCCCAGGTGGTCAGACTTCGCGACATGGACGAGGTGGCGGCATGAGGGCGTGGCACGACTACGTGCGCCATAGCGACGTGCGGCGCTACGCCTCCTTCCTCGCCGGCACGGGCGTGATGATCACCGCCCTCGGGGCCCTCAACTTCGCCGTCCCGCTCGAGGTCCTGGACCCGAAGGCCGACGGCCTCCACGTCCCGGGGACCTTCGCCGCCCTGGAGCTCGTGCTGGCCGCATCCCTCGTGCTCTTCCTCCGGGACCTGGACGACGGCGAGCCCGGACGGCGCCGCTCTGGCGCCAGGTGGGTGGCTCTGGCGGCCGGCCTGTCCATCCTGGCCCTCGGGGAGGTGGGCACAGTGCACGAGCGCCTGGCACGGGTGAGCGAGGGCGCCCGGGAACCCCTCCTGGCCACCTTCGTGGTGGCTGCAGCGTGCGTGTGGCTGGGCGGCCTCTGGCTGCTGCGCCCCTTCCGCATCGCCTGCCGGCTCCTCCTCGCCGGGTTCGTCGTGTGGCTCCTGCGCCAAGCCCTGGGGTGGGTCGAACCCGAGCCGGGGCTCGGCCTTCGCCTGGTGGTCGGCATGCTCGAGATGGCAGCGGGGGCAGCCTGGGCGGTGGCGGCCATGTCGGCGGCTCAGGAAGCCGCCCGTGGCCGGGAGGGCGGCCCGGACCCGGCCAAGGGCAGCCTCGTGGCGCTGGCCACCGGGCTGGTCCGGGAGGCCGACGCCCGCCGTCTGGCCGGGGCCGTCGCGGTGCCGGTGCTGGGCCTGGCGCTGGTGGGCGCGGTGGTGACTCTCGCCGGCCTGGACCTGAGGCTGCTCGACCCCAACGCCGAGCGGAACGTGCCCACGTTCTTCTCGGCCGCGCTGTTGGCCTGCGCCGGTGGCTTGGCCTACCTCACGGGACGGGTCGCGTTCTCGGGCGACCGCCTCGGCGTGTGGTTCCGGGTGGCGGGGGCCGGCTTCGCCCTCCTGGCCTGCGACGAGCTGGGCACCGTCCACGAGCAGCTCCAGGCCAAGACCGGCGTGGAGCCCGGCCAGGTGTTCCTGCTGCCCCTGGTCGCCGCCCTGGCCGTGGCCGGAACGTCGATCGCCTGGCGGTTCCGGCGCGACCGGGTGGTGCGCCTGCTCCTGGTGGGCGGTGCGCTGGGCTGGGCCCTGTCCCAGGCCCTGGACCCTCTGCACACCGAGGGCGGCGAGCGAGCCTTCCTCATAGTGCCCGAGGAGCTGCTCGAGATGACCGCCTCGGCGCTGTTCGCCTTCGCCTTCCTCCTGGTCCTCCAAGGGGTGCTGGCCCGGCGTTGGTCGCCCGTCGACGCTCACCGTTGAGCCTGGCGCGAGCCAGGGAGGACGTAGCGGCGGGCCCGGCCGGGAAAGGCCCATCCCGCGGCCAGCGTGGGAACGGGGTCGTCCCAGCTGAAGACGGGCAAGTGCTGGCGATGGGCCAGGCTCTGGAGCCAGTCGCCGGTGGTGAGTCTGCCTTGTCGCCGGTAGTCGAGGAAGGCCCGGACGTCCTCCACGGGGTGCCACTGGCGCACCCCCTCGGCGAAGCTGCCGTCCAGGGCGTGCACCGGCTCGCCCAGGGCTCGTCGGTAGGCGAGCCGGGCCAGGTCGATGCCGGCCAGGCGCACCAGCTCGTTGGCGGCGGTGAAACGGGGGTTGCACTCGATGAGCTTGAGCCGGCCGTCGCGGCGGTCCCGCTTGAACTCGACGTTGCCGAGGCCCCGCAGGCCGATCTGGCTGAAGAGCCGCATCCCGATCTCGGCCGCCTCAGGCTCCCACGCGCTCACGTGGTACGACCCCGAGCCGAACCCCACCGGGTACTGGCGCAGCTTGCGCTTGGTGAAGTGCAGCAAGGGCTCGCCTTCCTCGTCGACGTAGCTGTAGTACGAGCAGTACTCGTCGTCGTCTCCTTGCACGATCTCTGTGAGCATCACGGCCAGGCCGGTGGGCAGCACCCGGACGAAGGCCTCCTCGAGCTGGCCTGGGTCGCGGGCGATCACGCCCTTGTGGTGGAAGCGCTGCACGAAGCGGTGGGAGTACAAGGGCTTGAGGGCGCAGGGGTAAGTGAAGTCGCGGGCCGCGTCCCTCAGCTCCTCTAGGTCACTTACCCTCACCGCCCGGGGAGCGTCGACCCCAGCGCGACGGGCCAGCTCGTAGGTCCGCTCCTTGTCGAGGAGGGCGAGCAGCACCTCGTCGTTGGCCTCCACCGGCGCGTAACCCCACTCGACCAGCTGCTGGCGGTGCCGGGCCACCAGCTCCAGCCCGTCGTCGCTGCAGGGCAGCAGCACGGCTCCCCGTGGACCCCGGCGGAGCCAGTCCTCCCACTCCGACTGGACGTCGCAGCTGCTGTCGACGTCCACGAATGCCGCCACGTAGCGCGAGTGACGGGCAGGGTCGATGCCCAGCGCGTCGGCCAGGGCGTAGACCTCGACGCCGCTCCTGCCCAGGCTTCGGGCCACGGAGAGGGCGTTGTGAGCCCCCCCGAGGAGGACCGCGGGTGGATCAGCGTTGCTGCTGATCGGCCGAGACGCCATCGGACGGGCTCTGCTCGGCGCCGGCAACCGCCACGGGAATGCCGCCGTCCTCGAGGATGGCGTCGACCCACTTGTTGGAGAACTCGCCCCGCCCGACGGCGGCGACATACGCCGCCTCGGCCGCCGAGCGCTCGTTCAGC
>JALYHE010000182.1 GCA_030776705.1 Actinomycetota bacterium
GGCCAGGCCTGGGTAGCCCCCCAACACGGCCATGGCGTCGACCACCGCCACCCAGCCCAGGGAGCCGGCCGCCAGGAGAGGCAGGGCCCACTCACGGCGGCGCACGGCGAGCAACACCGCCACCACGGCGAGCAGGTGGACGGGGAGCGGCAGCAGGGAGTAGGCCCGCCTGAGCACCTCCAGGACCGGATCGGCGAGGAACTCGGGCGTCCTGCCCTCGGTGCTGGCCCTGGCCACCTCCCCGGCGCGGAAGGGGTTGCCGGAGACCACCCATTCGGGCACGAACCACAGCACGGGCAGCACCAGGAACAGGCCGGCCACCAGCCGCCGGTCCACGGCCCGCCTACGCCATGCCCAGATCCCGTAGAGGGCGAGGAACGGCCAGATCTCGGTGCGCAGGAGCCCGGCGCCTACGCCGAGGACGAGGGCTTGGCTCGGCCGCTCATCGAGGTGGCGGTCGATCGCTCCGAGGAGGAGGGCGACGAGGGGGCCGAGCTCACCGCCGAAGGCGACCTCCTGGGCCCAGGCCGGTATCACAAGAAGAAGGACGGCGGCCAGGACGCCGCCGGCCGGGGACCCGAGGCGTCTCCCCAGGCGATAGGCGAGGACGACGGCCAGGAGCCCGGAGGCCCGGGCGATGACGAGCCACGCCGCCGGGGCGGCGTCGCCGAGCAGCGACAGCGGCGTCGTGAACAGCACCGGGAGGGGCTTCCAGGACGGTCCGTCCAGGGTGCTGAGGGCCACTTCGGGACTGGCGATCTCCCGGCCCCAGATGGTCCAGGCCAGCGGGTCGAAGTGGGGGGTGTGCAACCACACCACGGAGAGGACGGCCAGGGCCGAGCAGGCCACGGCCCAGACGACCCCTCGGATGGCCGGCGCCCAGCCGGCCCGGTCCCGGTCCCGTTCCGGGTGTGCAGTCCCCGGCGAGGACCTCATGCGAGCGCATCCTCCCAGGGCCAGAGAGCCGCTGCTTCCCGGGCTCCCCGCAAACCGGCCGGGCCGGCGCTGGCGCCGGCCGGCGCGTGGTGCAATGTTCTGGCCCGTGACGTCGTCATGACGTGTCAGGAGAGCCGGCCCTCGAGGGGGCCATGGTGAACACGTCGAGCAAGTCCAAGCGGATGGAATTCCAGGAGCTGGCCCGGGCCGAGCTGCCCCGCCTGTACTCGCTCGCCTCGCGCCTCACCCACGAGGACCCCGAGGACCTGGTCCAGGAGTGCCTCCTGCACGCCTACCGCGCCTTCGGCTCCCTGAAGCAGCAGGAAGCGGCCGGGAAGTGGATGAGGGTCATACTGCTCAACGTGTTGAAGGACCGCCTGCGCAAGCAGGGCCGGCTGCCCCGAGAGGTGTCCTTCGAGGACGTCGAGGACTTCTCCCTCTACCGCAAGATCGCCGAGGAGGACCCGCTTCCGTACTCGGACTCCCTGCACCTGGACTTCCTGGGCGCGTTCAGCGAGGAGGACGTTCGAGCCGTGCTGCTCCGCCTCCCGGAGCTGTACCGCGTCCCCCTCGTGCTCCGCTACATGGAGGGGTTCGCCACCAAGGAGATCGGTCGGCTGTTGAACGCTCCTCTCGGCACCATCCTGGCCCGCCTGCACCGGGGCCGGAAGCTCTTCGAGAAGGAGATGTGGACGTACGCCATGGAACAGCGCCTGCTCGCCGGGGAGGCCCCGATGAGCAGGCCCCACGAGGAGGCGGTGCCGTGATCACCTGCTCCGAGGCGGTGAACCAGCTGTGGCATTACCTGGACAACGCCCTGTCGCCGGAGGACTACCAGACGGTCGAGTCCCACCTGGCCTTCTGCCGCCGGTGCTGCGGCGAGCTCGAGTTCGCCAAAGAGCTGCGTCACTTCCTGCGGTCCAGCGCCGGCGAGGAGCTGCCGCCCGACGTGCAGCTCCGTCTCGAGCGCTACCTCGAGAACCTGAGCGAGGGAGGGGACTCATGAGCCGCGATCTTCTCTTCCAGGACGAGATCCGGACCGTCGTCCGCGACGCCTACGAGGCCATCGAGAGCGGCGGCGGGCGGCCGGTCGCCGAGCGCCTGTACTCCGAGGACGAGCTCCTGGGAGTCCCGGCGGACGCCGTGAGCTGGGCCCTCGGAGTGGGCAATCCCGTCCGCCACGCCGGGCTCCGGCCCGGAGAGGCCGTCCTCGACGTGGGTTGCGGGGGCGGCATCGACACCGTGCTGGCCGCCCAGCGGGTTGGACCGCAGGGCCGAGCCATCGGCCTCGACCTGTTGGAGGAGATGTGCGAGCGGGCTCGAGCGGCCGCCGCTGCCGCCGGGGTGGAGGCCTGGACCGAGTTCCGCTCGGGTGAGATGGAGGCCATTCCCCTCGCCGACGAGTGCGTCGACGTGGTGATCTCCAACGGGGTGATCAACCTGTCGGCCCGCAAGGGGAGAGCCCTGGCCGAGATCCACCGGGTGCTGCGGCCCGGGGGCCGGATGTGCGTGGCCGACCTCACCGTCGACGACGAGCTGCCCCCAGAGGTGTTGACCAGCGACGCGGCGTGGACCGGCTGAGTGGCCGGCGCCATGGCGGAGCGTGCCTTCGCCGAGAAGCTGCAGAAGTCGGGGTTCGTAGAGATCACGGTGTCCGACCGGATCCCTTACGGGGTGGATGACGTGGCCTCGTACCCCCTCTTCACCCCGGAGCTCGTCGACTTGATGCGCCGGGTGATCCCCGCCGAGTGCCAGGGCCGGGTGGCCACCAGCGTGGTAGTGCACGCTCGCAAGCCTGGCGGCTGACCCCCGGACGTCCTCGCCGCCTTTCTCATTGCATCCGGCGAATTGCGCAATCGCCGGCTCCGACCCGGCGTCTTGATCGGGTGCAGGCCAATGAAGTCACCGAGACGGCCTGGCGAGGAGGGGCAATGTCATTCACCCAGACCATCGAGGTGGAAGCCAGCGACGAGCGGGCTCTCCACGACCACCTGTCGAGTTGGGACGCCGAGCAGTCCGGCGTGGCCCCGGGCTACGTGGGGGCGCGCCTGTTGGCCGACGCGGCCCGGCCCGGCCGGTACCTGATCGAGGCCAACTTCTCGTCTGAGGAGGAAGCCCAGCGCAACAACGACCGCCCCGAGACTCACTCGTGGGCGACGAAGTTGAACGAGCTGGTGACCGGCGAGCCCAGGTTCACCAACTACCGGCTGGTGTACGCCAGCGAGCGGAGGTGAGGGCCGTGACCGCGACCACCAGCGGCTTCCGTGCCATGGCGCCGAGCCCCTCGGCCCCCGTGGGCCCCGACGACGGCACGCTGCGCACCGGCTCGACCGTGATGACCGTGGCCGGCCTGGGGTTCATCGGGTACGCCGTCATCTTCTTCGTCCGCAACTTCACCGACTCCTTCCTCGAGCTCGGCATCGGGCCCGAGGAGGTCAACGTGGGCAAGGACCAGATCCAGGGCTTCAGCCCCTCGCTGTACGAGTACGTGAGCCACCTCCACATCGCGGTGTCGGGGTTCATCGCCGCCGCAGGCTTGGCAGTCGTGGCGCTGGCCTGGTTCGGGGTCAGGCGGGGCCAGCTGTGGGCGTGGGTCACGGCGGTGGCGGTCCCGGTCTTGGGCCTGGCCGTCGCCCTTCCCGCCCACTACCCGAACGACTTCGACACGCTGGGCCATCTGGGCCTGATCTACGCCGACACGCTGCTGTTCGTGGTCGGGGCGGTCCTGGCCCTGCGGGCCCTGGTCCAACGGCGGGCGGCGTGAGCCAGGCGACGTGAGGCAGACGCCATGAGCGAGGCGACGGTGGTGGCCCCGGACGTCCTGCGGGAGCAGGTACGGGACAAGTACCGGGCCGTGGCCGAGGAGCCGGACGGGAGCTACCACTTCCGCACCGGGCGGCGTCTCGCCGCCCGGTTGGGCTACGAGGCCGAGCGTGTCGATCCCCTTCCCGACGAGGCGGTGGAGTCCTTCGCCGGCGTGGCCAACCCGTTCTCGCTCAGGGCGCTGCTGCCGGGCAAAAGGGTCGTGGACGTGGGCTCGGGGGCGGGGCTGGACTCCTTCCTCGCCGCCGCCCAGGTCGGCTCGTCAGGGGCGGTGGTGGGCGTGGACATGACCGAGGAGATGCTGGCAAAGGCACGGTCCACGGCCACTTCCATGGGAGTCCCCAACGTGGAGTTCAGGCTGGGGCTGGCCGAGGCGCTTCCGGTCGACGACGGATGGGCCGACGTGGTCGTCTCCAACGGGGTCATCAACCTCGCGCCGACAAGGAGGTGGTGTTCGCCGAGGTGCTGCGGGTGCTGCGGCCGGGTGGCGTCTTCCAGTTCGCCGACATCGCCAACGGCCGCCCCGTGCCGCCCGAGGCCCTACGGGACGTCGACCTCTGGACCGGCTGAATAGCCGGGGGCCTGCCGTGCGCAGGCTGGCAGAGGCTGCTCGAGGAAGCCGGCTTCGTGGGTGTCGTCGTCGGCCCCGGCGTCGACACGTTCGGCGGAGCGGAAGGCGAGGACAAGGCCCGGACCTACGAGGTGCTCGGGCACCCCTTCGTGGCCCGCAAGGCGGGGTGAGCGAAACGCGTCGCGGCAACTGACACGTAGGAATGTCACCTCGATCGATGATAGGGTTGGCCCGTGCCACAGGAGGGCCGTCTGACCGTGGACGAGCTGGCCCGGGAGGCGGGCACCACCACCCGCAACGTCCGCAACTACCAGAGCCTGGGGCTGCTCCCCCCACCCGAGGTGGTGGGCCGGGTGGGCTACTACGACGAGGGCCACCTGGCCCGCCTCCGCCTCGTGGCCCGGCTCCAGGGCCAGGGCTACTCGCTGGCCGCCATCGGGGCGCTGTTGCGGGCCTGGGAGGAGGGGCGCGACCTGGCCGACGTGCTGGGCTTCGAGCAGGCCCTCACCGCCCCGTGGAGCGAGGAGGAGCCCGAGGTGGTCTCGGCCCAACGGCTTCTGCAGCTGTTCCCGGAGGCGGCCGAGGATCCTGCCCTGGCGGGCCGGGCCGTCGAGCTGGGACTGGTCGTCCCCGAGGAGGGCGGCTTCCGGCTCCCGAGTCCGAGCCTGATCCGGGCCGGTGCCGAGCTGGTTGACGCCGGCGTGCCCCTGGCCGCCACCCAGGACGAGGTGGCGGCCCTCCGGGCCGACATGGCCCGTGTCGCGGCCCGCTTCGTCGACCTCTTCGAGCGCTACGTGTGGGCGCCGTTCGCCGAGGCGGGGATGCCGGCCGACCGGCTGGGCCAGGTAACCGAGGCGCTGCGCCGGCTCCGGCCCCTGGCGGCCGTGGCCGTGAAGTCGGTCCTGGCCCAGGCCATGGAGGAGGCGGTGTCGCGCTCCGCCGCGCTGCGGGCCGCGGCCCCCCTCACCGACGGCGTAGGGGAGGCAGCGGCGGAGGGAACGGGCCGGTGACGATCCCCACCTCCTGGGACCACTGGCTCTACGTCACCGTCCCCTTCGTGTTCTACGTCGTCGTGGTGCTCGGCCTGTTCGTGGCCGGTGACTACGGCGACGAGCGCAACCCCGTGAAGATCTTCTTCCGGTGCATCTCCGACAGCCTCCAGCGCCTCACTGGGTACCCGGGCTGGGTCATGGCCGGGGTGCTGAGCGGGCTGCTGGTCCTCGGCGTGGCCGTGGTGGGCCTCTACTGGGACGTGGCCTTCCGCATCGACGCGGGGCGGGACCAGGAGCTGTTCACGCCCTCGCACACAATGATCGTGCTCGGGCTCGGGGGGCTGGTCTACAGCGCCGTGATCGCCGTCATCTACGCCTCGCTGGAACGGGCCCCCGGGGCGCTGCGCCTCCCCGGCTTGCGCATCCCCAGGTCGGCCATGGTCCTGGCCGTCCTCGGCGTGGGAGGGGTGGTGGCGTTCCCGCTCGACGACATGTGGCACGACGCCTACGGCGTGGACGTGACCCTGTGGAGCCCCACCCACCTGCAACTGGTGGCCGGAGGCTCCCTGGCGCCCATCGCCTTGTGGCTGATGATGGTCGAGGGCCAGCCCGAGGCTCGCTCCCGCATGCTCGGGCGGGGCATCCGGGCCCTCGTCCTGGGGGCGGTGCTGACCGGCATGTCCACCTTCCAGGGGGAGTTCGACTTCGGCGTCCCGCAGTTCCAGGCCGCCTACCTGCCCATCCTGATGGGCCTGGCCGCCGGCTTCACCTTGACGCTGGCCCGGGTGGACCTGGGACGGGGCGGGGCCGTGAAGGCGGTGGCGGCGTTCCTGGTCCTTCGAGGGGTGGTCGCCCTCCTCGTAGGTGGGGCCCTCAACCACAGCGTGCCCCGCTTCCCGCTCTACATCGTGGCCGCCCTCGTGGCGGAGGCGGCGGCGTGGGGGCTGGGCACCGACCGGCGGATGCGCTTCGCCCTGGTCGCGGGGGCGTCGGTGGGGACTGTAGGGCTCGTGGCCGAGCTGGCCTGGGTCGAGGTCTCGGACTGGTTCGGGACGGCCAGCTCCACCCTGCCGGCCAC
>JALYHE010000183.1 GCA_030776705.1 Actinomycetota bacterium
CCTCCTTCTCGGCGATGCGGGGGTTGCGCTCCTCGGTGAAGAGGACCACGGCGCGCTCCATCCCCTCGAGGTAACGCCCGAGGCGGCCGACCTTCTCCTCGACGGTGCTGCGCAGGGACTTCGTGACCTCGACGTTGCGGCCCCCTACCGTGATCTCCACCACGCCTCCCTTTCGTGCTGCCCGGCGGCGGACGGGAGTGTACGCCCGCCTCCTGCGGGACCCGGGGGCGTGGGCTGGGTGGGGCCGCGTAGTCCTCGCCGGAGGCATCTCCTGCCCATCGGCCGTCCACGGGCCAGGCTTGAGCAAGAAGGACTAGTCAACCGGTCCTGGCGACATCAGGGACGGCGGGCGGCCACCACGGCGGAGACCTCGGCGGCGCCGGCCAGGCGCAGCCTCCGAGCAGCCGCGGCCAGGGTGGCGCCCGTGGTCACCACGTCGTCGACCAGCAGCACCCGGCCGGGCACGGCCCTCGCCACCACCTCGAGGTCCGGCCCGAGCAGTCGCTCCGGGCGCGACCGCCCCGTCTGGGGCGGTCCCGGGCGCCGCCGGAGCAGTTGGCGACAGGGCAGGCCCATGCGGCGGGCCACGGACCGGGCCAGGAGGCGGCCGTGGTCGAACCCACGCCGGCGACGGCGAGCGGTGGTGGTGGGAGCCCATGAGACCAAGTCGGGGGCGACGGGGCCGGCGGCGTCCCGGGCCAGGGCGGCCATGCCGTCCGCCAGCCAGGGGACGGAGGAGCGAGCGTTGCGGTACTTGAGGCGGGCCACCAGCTCCCGGCCCACCCCCTCGTAGGACAGGAGGGCCGGGCACGACACGAGCCCCCTGGGGGGCGGAAGGTCGGGGGCGGGCCTCAGGGCGCCCCGGCACTCCAGGCAAGGCGACGGGCCGGGGGCGCCGCACACCGGGCAGGTAGTGGGCAGGAGCACGGGCCAATGGTGCCGCCGGCCTGTGACAGCGAAGCCCGGACGGACTTGGGCTCGACGGACCCCCCTGAGGACGGGTCGATGGCGCCGAAGTGACCTCGACAACGTCGGCAGGTGCCGGAGTCGGCGGGGAGGTCGGTAGGGTGCCGGGGTGCTCGCCCTGCCTCCCCGCGCCGACCTGGGCCGCCGGCTCCTCCAGCTCTTCCCCGGGCTGGTGCTGTGCGGCGTGGGCCTGTCCCTGATGGTGCTGGCCCGCCTCGGGCTGGGCCCGTGGGACGTGCTGCACCAGGGCATGTCGGACCGCACCGGGCTGCCCATCGGCACGGTGGTGATACTCGTGGGCTTCGCCGTGCTGCTGGGGTGGGTCCCGCTGCGCCAGCGCCTCGGCGTCGGCACCATCTGCAACGTGGTCGTGATCGGCCTGGTCATGGACGCCGTGCTGGCCCTTGCCTCCGAGCCCCGGGACCTGGTGGCGCGCTGGGTGTGCCTGCTGGGCGGGGTGACGCTGATGGGGCTGGGCTCGGGCCTCTACATCGGCGCCGGGCTGGGCCCGGGGCCCAGGGACGGGTTGATGACCGGGCTGGCCGCCCGCGGCCACTCGCTGCGGCTGGTGCGCACCCTGATCGAGGTCTCGGCCCTGGCGGTGGGCTGGGTCCTGGGCGGCACCGTGGGCGTGGGCACGCTGGTCTTCGCCTTCGGCATCGGACCGTTGGTGCAGCTCTTCCTGGGGCCCCTCACCGTTCCCACCTTGAGCGTGGGCGCCGAGTAGGCCCCCGTCGGCCTACGTTCCCACGGTCCAGGAGGAGAGGTACTCCTCCTGGGAGGGGGTGAGGCGGTCCAACTCCACCCCCATGGTCTCCAGCTTGAGGCGGGCGATCTCCCGGTCGATTTCCGAGGGCACGTCGTAGACCCGCTTCTCCAGGCGGTCGGCATGCTGCACGATCCACTCCGCAGCCAAGGCCTGGTTGGCGAAGCTCATGTCCATGACGTCGGCGGGGTGGCCCTCGGCGGCGCTCAGGTTCACCAGCCGACCGTCGGCCACCACCATGATCCTGCGGTCCCCTCCCCGCCCCGCCACCAGGTACTCCTTCACGAAGGGGCGCACGGCCCGGCTGCGCTGGCCGTCGACCTCCCGGGCCATCTCGGTCAGCGCCACCAGGTCGATCTCGATGTCGAAGTGACCCGAGTTGGCCACGATGGCTCCGTCCTTCATGACCTCGAAGTGCTCCTTGCCCAGGACGTGGCGGTTGCCGGTGACGGTGACGAAGATGTCGCCCTCGGCCGCGGCCTCGTGCATCGGCACCACCCGGAAGCCGTCCATCACCGCCTCGAGGGCCCGCAGCGGGTCGACCTCGGTGACGTAGACCTGGGCGCCCATACCCCGTGCCCGGCTGGCCACTCCCTTGCCGCAGTAGCCGTAGCCGGAGACCACCACCCTCCTGCCCGCCAGCAAGACGTTGGTGGCCCGCACGATCCCGTCCAGGGTGGACTGGCCTGTGCCGTAGCGGTTGTCGAACATGTGCTTGGTGGCGGCGTCGTTGACGGCCACGATGGGATAGCGCAGGGCCTGGTCGGCCTCCATGGCCCTGAGGCGGATCACCCCGGTGGTGGTCTCCTCGGTGCCCGCCAGCACGTTCTCCACCTGGTCGGCCCGCTCCTGGTGGAGGCGGGACACGAGGTCACAGCCGTCGTCCATGGTGAGCTGCGGGCCGGCGTCGAGCACGGCGTCGATGTGGCGGAAGTACGTGTCGGTGTCCTCGCCCTTGATGGCGTACACGGCGATGGCCTCGTCCCGCACCAGTGACGCGGCCACGTCGTCCTGGGTGGACAGCGGGTTCGAGGCGCAGGCGTTGACCACCGCCCCGCCGGCCTGGAGCGTCCGCAGGAGGTTGGCCGTCTCGGTGGTGATGTGCAGACAGGCACCCACGGACAGTCCCTCCAGCGGTCGTTCCTTGGCGAAGCGCTCGCGGATGGAGGCCAGCACCGGCATGTGGGCGTCGGCCCAGGCGATGCGCTGGTTGCCGAGGTCGGCCGAGCCGGGATCGGCTATGTCGAAGGTGGGGGGTGTGGTCAAGTTCAGGCCTCTCGGTCTGGCGACCCTAGGGGGTCGGGGCGAACTCCTGCTTTATTCCGCTCAGGGTGGGGACGGGCCCGGGGTCGATGCCCTCCTGCTGGGCCATGTGCAGCGACACGAAGTCCCCGAACAGTACGAGGTCGAGGAGCTGTGCCAGCTCGCCCTCGCCCTCGGCCCTCACCTCGTGGATGCCGGTCACGGCATGGGCTACCAGCTCGGCGACGAGCTCGTAGCGGCGCATGACCTGGGGGTGCTCGGCGTCGTGGCGCAAGGTGACAATGCTGAGCGCCTCCCGGGTGACGTCGTTGTGCCGCCCCCAGCCCTGGACCTCGTTGTGGCACAGCTCGGGCTGGACGCTCCAGAAGGCGGGCGCGTTGGCGTTCTCGTTGACCTGGGTCTTCCACCGCTGGGCCGCCGCTCCGCCAAGCGCTCCGGCGGAATGGATCAACGGGATGGTGGGCGCCAGGTGGCGGGCCAGCTCGGCCGCCGGGCCGTCCGGCTCGACCAGCTGGTCCCGCCGGCGCTTGAGCTGGTCGACGGCCAGCTCGATCCACCGGGTGGCGCCCGGGTAGAGGCCGATCTCCTCCAGCATGACGAGGGCGGGTATGGCGAGGGCGCCCACCGCCACCCGGGGCTGAGGGATGTCGTCGGGGAGTTGCACCATCGGCGCGCCCCACGAAGACGTAGCCAGCCTCCCCAGCTCGCCCCCACTGGTGATGGCGACCACGGTGGCGCCCTGGGCGGCGGCGTCGCTGGCCGCCTCGATGGTCTCCTCGGTGTCTCCCGAGAAGGACACGGCGAACACCAGCGAGCGGTCCCCCACGAAGGCGGGCAGGGTGTAGGACTTGACCACCACCGCCGGCACCGCCATGAAGGCCCCGGCCGTGGCCAGCAGGATGTCACCGGCGATGCCGCTGCCGCCCATGCCCACCACCACGACGTTCTCCACCGCCTCCCGGTGGGGCAGGCCCTCGAGGCCCCGGGCGTCGCGGGCCGCCACCTCCACCTGCTCGGGCAGGGCCGCGGTGGCGTCCCAGATGCCCACCGAGTCGATGCGGGAGCCGCTCACTGCTCCACGAACGTGGGCCTGATGCCCTCGGCCTCCGCCTTCCCCGTGAGACGCCGGTGCTCTTCGTCGCTCACTGTCTCCGCCTCGTCGACGAGCATGATCGGGATGTCGTCCCGGACGGCGTAGCGGCGCCTGAGACGGGGGTTGTAGAGGGCGTCCTCGTCCTCGAAGTAGAGCAGTGGCCCCTTGTCCTCGGGGCAGGCGAGTATCTCCAGCAGCTGGGTGTCGAGCGCCAACCTCAGCCGCCCTCTCCGTCGCCGTCCTCCCGGATGAGGGCCAGTACCTCCTCGACGTGGCGGTCGACCTCGTCCTGGGTGTCCGCCTCCAGGTTGAGCCGCAGCTTCGGCTCGGTGTTCGACGGGCGGAGGTTGAACCACCAGTCGCCGAGGTCCACGGTGAGCCCGTCGGTGCGGTCCTGGTCGGCGTCCCCGTAGGCCTCGGCCACCTTGTCCATGACCTGCTGCTGGTCGGAGACCTCGCTGTTGATCTCGCCCGATGCGGCGTAGCGCTCGAAGGGCTTGCGCAGCTCGGAGAGGGGCTTCTCCTCCTTGCTCAGCAGCTCGAGGACCACGACGGCGGCGACCAGCCCGGAGTCGGCCCCGTAGTTGTCCTTGAAGTAGTAGTGCCCCGAGTGCTCCCCGCCGAAGACGGCCCCCGTCTCGGCCATGAGTCCCTTGATGAAGGAGTGCCCCACCCGGCTGCGGATGGGCTCGCCGCCGTTCTCGGCGATGATCTCGGGCACGGCCTTGGAGCAGATCAGGTTGTAGATGATCTTGGCCCCCGGGTTCTTGTCCAGGATCGACTTGGCCACCATCACGGTGGTCAGCGACCCGGAGAGGGGCTCGGCCTTCTCGTCCACGAGGAAGACCCGGTCGGCGTCCCCGTCGAAGGCCAGCCCCACGTCGGCCCCCACCTCCAGCACCCGGTCCTTCAGGTCCTTGAGGTTCTCGGGGTCGATGGGATCGGGCGGGTGGTTGGGGAAGGAGCCGTCCAGGTCCTCGAACAGGATCTCGAGCTCGAAGGGCAGGCCCTCGAAGACCCGGGGGGCGACCAGGCCACCCATGCCGTTGGCCGTGTCGGCCACCACCTTGAGCGGCCGCAGGACGTCGGCGTCGACGAAGGAGCGCACGTGCTCGGCGTAGTCGTGGAGCAGGTCCCGCTCGCTCACCTCACCCTTCTCGTCGGACTGGGGGATGTCGTCCTTCTCGATCTGCTCCTTGATGTCGGCCAGCCCCGACTCGAGCCCGACCGGCTTGGCCCCCGGCAGGCACATCTTGATGCCGTTGTACTCGGGCGGGTTGTGCGACGCCGTGAACATGGCCCCGGCGGAGTCGAGCTTCCCGGCCGCGAAGTACAGCAGGTCGGTGGACGAGAGGCCGAGGTCCACCACGTCCACGCCCTGCGAGGTGGCGCCCTCGGCGAAGGCCTCCGAGAGCTCGATCCCCGACTCCCGCATGTCACGGGCCACGAGGATCTGCGGGGCGTCGACGTAGCGGGCGAAGGCGGCACCGACCTTTCGGGCCAGCTCGGCGTCGAGCTGGTCCGGGACCGTGCCCCGCACGTCGTAGGCCTTGAAGATGTCGTCGAGGGTGCCCATAGCCGGGTGAGCCTACCGACCGCGGCGCCGACCTCGCCCATCGAGGACGGCCTGTTCCTCAGGGGTGAGGTCATAGGCGCCCGCCGCCGCCCAGCGGCGGATCCGCACCAGGTCCCGGACCATGAGGGGGGCGTCCCGGAGGACCCGGACGCTGGAAGTCTCCGGGTTGGCCAGCTCAACCGGCACCTCCTGCAGGGACAGCCCGTAGCGTTGGACCAGGTACAGCACCTCAACGTCGAAGGCGAACCCGTCCACCCTGGCGCGGGAGAACACCACCCGGGCCACGTCGCTGTCGAAGGCCTTGAGCCCGCACTGGGTGTCGAGGTAGCGGTGGAGGAGGACGGCCCGGCTCACCAGGTTGAACAGACGGCCGCTCACCTCACGAGCGCGCCGGGCCCGCACCAGCGTGGTGGTGTCCACGTGCCGGCGGCTCCCGATGACCACGTCCCACCCCGCCTCGACCTCCTCCAGCAGGCGGAGCAGCTGGGCTGGCGAGTAGGCCAGGTCGGCGTCGGTGAAGGCCACCGAGCGCCCTCGCGCCGCCAGCATCCCGGCCCTCACGGCCGCCCCCTTGCCACGGTTGACCGGCAGGGTGAGAACTTGGTCCGCCCCCGCTCCCCGGGCCGCCTCGCTGGTGCGGTCGGGCGAGCCGTCGTCCACGACGACGATCTCCCCCCCGCCCTCCATGCCGAGTCCGCAGCGCAGGCGCTCGACGGCGGCGGCGATGCTGGCCTCCTCTCTGAAGGCGGGGATGACGACCGAGAAAAATGGCTTCCCCGGGGGCGTCACCCGTCGTCGCCGACGATCCCGGCCGGCTCGGGCCGGTAGCGAGGGGGCTCCAACCCGGGGGCGGGCCCGCTCGCCTGGGCCTCGAGCGACTCCTCGCCCCGCTCGCCGCCCTGGTCGGGCCTGGGGACGCCACGCCAGGCCATGACCACCACGCTGATCAGCCCGAGGAGGCTGAGGGCCCATCCCAGCTCTTCCACCGCCGTGGTGCCATAGCGCAACTCGACGTGGCGGGCCGTGGGCACGACCACCATGAGGTTGGGGGTGACCCGCCAGGGACCGCGAGCCCCCGAAGCCACCCAGTTGGGGAAGTACGAGGCCTTGACGAGGACGGGCGACCCGGGGCGGTCCACGTCGAAGGAGATCCGGTCGGCGCTGCTGCGGATCCCGGACACCACGGGCGGCGTCACGGGCCGCGGCGGCGGTGTTTCCCCCGGCGAGCCGGCCCGCAGCCACTCGGGGGGACCGGCCCCGGCCAGGGGGGCGTCCAGCCGGGCGGGGTCCTGGTACCAGTCCACGGCGGCGTCCAGCCAGGATCGACCCCCCTCCGCCAGCGCCTCTACCACCACGGGCTCGTTCCGGAGGGGCACCACCAGCTCCGATCCCTCCACCTCGAACACCTCCCACGTCCGCGGCTCGACCCCGTCGGGGTACCGGACGTTCCAAGGTCCCGAGGTGGTCACCAGGCGCAGCCCGGGCTGGAGGCGGGCCTGCTCCTGGGCCTCCGGGGTGACGGCCAGGTAGTAGCGGACCCCCAGGAGTCGCAGGTGCTCCACGCCCCGGGCCACGTCCAGCCCCCGGTAGGGCAGGTCCCGCTGGGGGCGGGAGGGCACCAGCGACAGCTCGGCCTGGAGGAGGAAGTGGTAGGGGGTGGTGGCTGACGACTCGAAGTAGAGGCCTTCCATGGACCCGATGCAGCCGTCGGTCCAGTACGGCAGGAGCATCAGCGCCATCGGGGTGCCCATCCGGTCGAGCTCGGGCTCGTACTCCCAGAAGGCCCGCCCGCAGCCCACGTCACGACCGACGGCCTCCATGGACGCTATGAGGTCCTGGTACTCGCCGTAGGAGGGCTTGGCCTCGTAGCCGGAGTAGTTCCAGCGCACCCAGTCGGGGAGGAAGCTGCGCTCCTCACCCCTGAGACCGGTCCACTCGGGGAACACGTGCAGCGGCATGCCCACGTGGACCACGGCGGCGGCCAGGGCCACCACGG
>JALYHE010000184.1 GCA_030776705.1 Actinomycetota bacterium
GGGCAAGGCCGGGGCGACGGGGCGCGAGCCCCTGGCTGAGCACCCGGCCTGAGGGCTCAGGCCAGCAGCTCGTACTTGGGGTTGTAGACGACCAGCCGCCCGGAGGGGCCCTTGGGCATGCACCGCCCGCTCAGCATGAGGCGCTGCCCGGGCTTGATGCCGGCGATGTTGCGGCGGCCGGTCCACATCGCCATCAACGAGCCGGTGCCGTCGTTCACGGTGACCTCCAGCCACGGCGTGCAGTCCCGTCGGGGGACGGTGGTCACACAGGTGATCTCACCCACCACCGTGGCCTCGGTGCGCGGCGTCATCTCGGCGATGGGCGTGGCCCCCGGGCACGAGGCGCAGAACTGGCGGAGGCGGTCCCGGTCGCGGTCCACGGTAGGTGCCCGGAACCGCTTGAGGGCCTTCCTCAGCTCCACGGGTGGTCCTCCGTTGTCTCGTCCAGCTCCTCGGCCGGGCCGCAGAACATGACCATCCGCACCGACATCCCTTGCTGGGCCGGGGCGAAGGCCACCTTGTCGACGAGCGAGCGGATGAGGGGGATGCCGAGCCCCCGCTCGAAGTTCAGCCGTTCGGGGTCGGTCACGGGGGGATGCTCGGGCAACGTGCCGGGGTCGAAGCCCGGCCCCCGGTCCTCCACCTGCACCTCGAGGCGGTCGTCCCGCTCGGACCAGCGCACGAGGACCCGCTCCTCCACGTCGAGCTCGGCGTGGGCCTCGATGGCGTTCGTGCAGGCCTCCGAGAGAGCGAGCTTCAAGTCGTCGATGCGGTCGTCGGCCAGGGTGCGACGGCTGGACGCGAGCGACGACACCACCAATCGGGCCAGTCCTACGTACTCGGCCCGGGCCGGGATCTCGAGCTCGATGACCGGCGGAGCGTCGAGGCGTGGGCTCGTCATGGCCTCGGGTCAGCCACCGACTGCGGAGTCGAGGGACTCGTGGATGGAGAAGACCTTGGTGAGCCCGGTGATCTCGAACACCTTGAGGATGCGCTGCTGCGTGCACACCAGGACCATGTCGCCGTCGTGGCTGCGCAGGCGCTTGAGGCCTCCCACCAGGACGCCGAGCCCCGTGGAATCCAGGAAGTCGACGCCCTCGAGATCCACCACTATGTGGTAGCTGCCCTGAGCCACCAGCTCGACGAGCTTCTCCCGCAGGCGAGGCGCCGTGTACACGTCGACCTCGCCTCTGACGGCGAGGACCGTCATCCCATCGCGCTCGCTGACGTCGAGACCCAGGTCCATGGCCGCTTCCTCCCGTGAGGCGCCGTCAGCTAACCGTACCGCCTAAACCTCCACCCGCATCGAGGCCTGCGCCTCGAGGGAGACGTCCGGGACGAGGGGCCCGACGACGGGCACGCCGGTGGGCGAGCGGTAGCTCAGCTCGGTGCTCGCCCGCCCGCCAGGCGCTGGCGTCCTCGTCACCCGAACGGTGAGGCGGGCGGCGTCGAGCGAGGCTCCGGCCGTCGCCGCCCTTCGAGCCGCGTCCGGCGACGGGTCGACGGCGGCCTCCCGCGCCGCTTCCCGGGCGGCATGGGTGAGCAGCACCTGGTCGCGCACGACGAGCGCCACCTGCACGGCACCGAGGAGCAGGAGGGCGACGAGGGGGAGGACGAGGGCCAGCTCGACCGCGGCCTGGCCTCGCTCGTCCCTCGTCACCCCACCCGGCCCAGGAGCTGGTCCATCACCGCGTCGAGCAGGCGCCCGATCCGGTTGGTGCGGGCGGCCCAGGCCATGACCAGAAGGGCGACGGCGGCGGCGCCGAGGAGCACGAGGGCGTACTCGGCCGAGGCCTGCCCCCGCTGGTCCTGGCGGCGGCGCCCGACTCCGGCCACGGCCGCCATGGCCAAGTAGTGGATTCGAACGTAGGTCCGCAGCATTCGTTCTTCCTCTTTTCCTCTCGGATCCTCTGGGTCAGAGACGCAGCTCACGCAGGGCTCCGGCGATCAGCGGGGCCACGGTGAGCAGTGCGAAGGCGGGCAGGATGCACAGCACGAGGGGGAAGAGCAGCATGACGGGCACCTTGCGGGCCGCTTCCTCGGCCCGGCGCTGGCGCCGTCTACGGACCTCGTCGCCGATGCGCTCGAGCGTCGGCGCCAAGGGGGCGCCGTAGCGCTCGCATCCGGCCAGGGCCGCGGCCAGCGGGCGGGTGGCCTCGCCGGCCCGGCGGGGAAGGTCGTCGAGGGCCTCGGCCAGGCGGCGGCCACGGCCGACGTCGGCCATCACCCGCCGCACCTCGGCGGCCAGCGGGCCCGTTCCGCGGCGGGCGGC
>JALYHE010000185.1 GCA_030776705.1 Actinomycetota bacterium
GCCCTCGCCCGTGCCGACGTGGTGCTGATCGACCCGGGCGACACCGAGAGGGCCGCCAGGGTGGCGCCTGGCGGCCGGGACCGGGCCCTGGCCGCCACCGACGTCCTGCTCGGCGACGTGGCCGCCCTGGCCGGCCCCGACGCGCTGCTGGTGGTGGTGTCCGTGTCGCCTCCGGGCGAGGACTGGCACCTCACGCCCATGGTGGCTGCCGGCGCCGGCGTGACGAGCGGCCACCTGCACTCACCCTCCACCCGCCGTCCGGGGCTGGTGACCCTGACCGACGTGGCCCCCACCGCCCTCCAGGCCCTGGGAGCCGAGGTCCCCGAGGGCATGATCGGCCACGCCCTGCGCTACCGGGCCGGAACGGCGGACCTGGGCGCCCTCCGTGAGCTCGACCGCGACGCCACGTTCCGGGAGGACCTGTACTTCAAGGTCACGATCACCTACATCGTGATCCAGGCCCTGGTGTACCTGCTGGCCGTCCTCGCCTTCCGCCTCGGCGGGCTGGGCCGGGCCGGTCCCGCCCTGCGGGTGGTGACCCTGGCCTTCTGCGCCTGGCCCCTGACCACGTTCCTCGTGCGGGCCGTGCCCGACGTGGCTGAGCTCGGAGGCTGGGTCACGCTCGTGATGCTCGGCGTCGACGCCGCCATGGTGGCCCTCGCCCTGCGGGCCCGCCGCCACACCCTGGCCCCGCTGGCGTGGATATGCGCCGCAACCATCGCCGTCCTGGTGGCCGACGTGGCCACGGGCGCCCACCTCCAGGTCTCGAGTTTCCTCGGGTACTCGCCGCTCACGGCGGCCCGCTTCACGGGCCTGGGCAACGCCGCCTTCGCCACCCTGGCGTCCACCACCCTCCTGTTCGCCGCCATCCACGTCCACCGGGCCCCCCGCCGGAGGGAGGCCCTGGTGACGGTGGGGGGCCTGTTCCTCCTGGTCCTGCTCGTCGACGGGGCCCCGTCGCTCGGCTCGGACGTGGGCGGCATCCTCACCCTGGTGCCGGTCTTCGGCCTCACCTTCCTGGCCATGGTCGGGAGGCGCGTCTCGTGGCGGGCCTTCGCCGCCGCCGCGGCCGTGACCGTGGCCGTGGTGGCGGTGGCCATCGGCGTGGACATGCTCCGGCCTCCCGACGCCAGGACCCACCTGGGGCGCCTGGTGGACCAGGTGCTGGACCAGGGCTGGGAGCCGCTCACCACCGTCCTGTCCCGCAAGGCGGCGGGGAGCGTGCGCACGTTCGGCTCGCCGTGGACCTGGACGGTCCCCGTCATCACCATCTACGGACTGTACGTCCTCACCCGGGCCCGGGGCTGGTCCAAGCTGCTGCCCGCCCACTCGTCCCTGCGGGCGGGGGCGGTGGGGATGCTGGCCGCCGGCCTGCTGGGCTGCGCCGTCAACGACTCGGGCGTGGTGGTGACGGCACTGGTCTTCGTGTACATCGGGCCGTTCCTCACCCTCCTGGCCGTGGACGCCGGGCGGGAGCCGGTCATGCTCGAACCGGGCTCGGTGCCGGAGCGGCAGCCGGCCGCCGGCGTCGTGCTCTCCCCCCGGTGACCCTCGCCGTGGCGGTGGTGGCCGGCTACCTGGCGGCGCGCCTGCTGTGGCTGCTGATGCGCCCGGCGTGGTCCCATCCGGCGCTGCTGCGCCCTAACTACCGCGGCCAGTCGGTGGCCACGGCGGCGGGGGCGGTGGTGCCGCTGGCGCTGGTGGTCGTGGAGGCGGGGCGGGCCCTGGCCGGGGCGGCCGGTGTGGGGGCCGAGACCGGCCCGGGGGAGGCCCGCCTGGCCGTGGTGGTGACGGCGCTCGGCATGGCCCTGTTCGGGGCCCTCGACGACCTGGCCGGCACCGGCGACGAGCGGGGCTTCCGGGGCCACCTCCTGGCCCTGGCGCGGGGCCGGCTCACGGCGGGAGGGGCCAAGCTGCTGGGTGGCGCCGCGGTGGCCCTGACGGCGGTGGCCCTGGCGACGGAAGGGGACGTCCCCGTGGGCGAGCTGCTGGCCGGGGCCGCCCTGGTGGCGCTGTGCGCCAACTTGGGCAACCTCTTTGACCGGGCCCCGGGGCGGGCCCTCAAGGCCGGCACGGCGTCGTTCCTGGCCCTGGCCGTGGCGACCAGGGGCGACGTGGTGCTCACCGGGGTGGCTGTCGTGGTGGGGGCGGCCGCCGCCCTCCTCGTGGACGACCTGCACGAGCGCCTCATGCTGGGCGACACCGGCGCCAACGTGCTGGGCGGGGTGGTCGGCCTGGGCGTGGTGCTGGCCTGCGCCCCCGCTACCAGGCTGGTGGTGCTGGCCGTGGTGGCGGCTCTCAACCTGGTGAGCGAGGTGGTGTCGTTCAGCCGGGTCATCGACGCCGTGCCCCCCCTGCGGGCCCTGGACCGGGCCGGCCGCCGCCACCGCTGAGGACATGGACGCAGTACGCTTCCACCGTGCGGGCAAACAGGGTGAGGCGGTGCGCGGCGGGGGCCACGGCGCTTGCCCTGGCGGCCGCCCTCATGGTGTTCGGCGCACCGGCCGGAGAGGCGGGGCGCGGCTTCGACGTATCCGTCACCAAGAGCGACTCCCCCGACCCGGTCGGGGCCGGGGCCCAGCTCACCTACACGATCAACCTGAGCGTCACCGGGATCGGGGTCTTCACGACCGTGAACGACGTCCTGCCGGCCCAGACCACGTTCGTCTCCGTGACCGCGCCGGTGGGTTGGACCTGCCCCACCACGCCTGCGGTCGGCTCGGGAGGCACGGTGAGCTGCAGCGGCCCCCTCAATCCGGGCACGCCGGTGACCATCACTCTGGTCGTGAGGGTGAACGCGGGCGTCGCCGACGGCACCACCATCACCAACACCGCCGGGCTGCCGGAGGGGGCCGGGATCACCGACTCGGACTCCACCGACAACTCCGCCACCGTCACCACCACGGTGAGGGCGGCCGCTGTTGCGCCGGCGGCCACGGTGCCCACCGCGGGGGTGGGCGCCTTCGACGCCCTGCCCGCCGTCCCCGTGACCGGCATCCCCAGCTTCACCGGCTGAGCCCCCGTCTGTCCCGTCCCCGGACCGGCCGCGGCCCTGGGGTACGGTGAGGGCCCGTGGCCAAGCACATCTTCGTGACGGGGGGCGTGGCCTCGTCGCTGGGCAAGGGCCTCACCGCCTCCTCGCTCGGTCGCCTCCTCAAGAGCCGGGGCCTGCGGGTCACCCTGCAGAAGCTGGACCCGTACATCAACGTGGACCCAGGCACCATGAACCCGGTCGAGCACGGCGAGGTGTTCGTCACCGAGGACGGCGGTGAGACCGACCTGGACCTGGGGCACTACGAGCGCTTCATCGACGAGGCCCTGCACCGGGACTCCAACGCCACCACCGGGTCGATCTACCAGTCGGTCATCGCCAAGGAGCGCCGGGGCGACTTCCTGGGCAAGACCGTGCAGGTCATTCCCCACGTCACCGACGAGATCAAGGACCGCATCCGCCGCTTGGCCACCGACGACGTGGACGTGGTCATCACCGAGGTGGGCGGCACAGTGGGCGACATCGAGATCCTCCCCTTCCTGGAGGCCATCCGGCAGTTCCGCAACCTGGGCCGGGACAACGTCTGCTACGTGCACCTCACCCTGGTGCCCTACCTGGCCACCAGCGGAGAGCAGAAGACCAAGCCCACCCAGCACTCGGTCACCGAGTTGCGCAGCCGGGGCATCCAGCCCGACGTCATCGTGTGCCGCTCGGCCCAGCCCATGTCCGAGGGGCTCAAGCGCAAGGTCTCCCTCCTGTGCGACGTGCCCACCCGGGCCGTGGTGAGCGCGGTGGACACCGCCAACATCTACGAGGTTCCCCTGGCCCTGCACCTGGAGGGCCTGGACGACGTGGTGTGCGAGGTCCTTCGCCTCCCCGGCGAGCCCCAGCTGGGCGAGTGGGAGGAGCTGGTCGAGCGCATGGAGCGGGCCGTGACGCCGGTGCGGGTGGGCATCGTGGGCAAGTACGTGCTGAACGACGCCTACCTCTCGGTGGTCGAGGCCCTGCGCCACGCCGGCTTCGCCCTCGGGGCCACGGTGGAGATCGACTGGATCCAGGCCGAGGACGTCACCGGCCTGCTGGCCGACGAGCGGCTGCGGGACCTCGACGGCATCGTCCTGCCGGGCGGCTTCGGCGAGCGGGGGATCGATGGCAAGGTGGCGGCGGCCGGCTACGCCCGCGAGAACGCCATCCCGTGCCTCGGCCTCTGCCTCGGCCTCCAGGTGATGGTGATCGACTTCGCTCGCAGCGTGGCCGGGCTGGAGGACGCCAACTCCCGCGAGTTCGACGCCGCCTCGCCCCACCTGGTGATCGACCTCATGGACGAGCAGCGCGAGGTGGTCGACATGGGCGGCACCATGCGGCTCGGCTCCTACGTGGCGCGGCTGAAGCCCGGCTCCCAGGTGGCCCAGGCCTACGGCGACACCGTGGTCTACGAGCGCCACCGTCACCGCTACGAGGTGAATCCTCGCCACCGCAGCCGGCTCGAGGCCGCCGGGCTGGTGTGCTCGGGCACCTCTCCCGACGACCGCCTGGTGGAGTTCATCGAGCTGCCCGGGCACCCGTGCTGGGTCGGGACCCAGGCCCACCCCGAGTTCAAGAGCCGCCCCAACCGGCCCCACCCGCTGTTCCTGGAGCTGGTGGGGGCGGCGCTGGGCCGGGCCCGGGGCCGGGCGCCCCGCCTCATCGACATCGACGTTGCCGGCGTTTCGCAAGCTCGCTGAGCAGCAGGTCTGGCAGGGCCGCGTGATCGAGGTGGCCACCGGCCGCTTCTCCTCGCCCGACGGCGACGAGTTCGAGCGCGAGCTGGTGCACCACCCCGGCGCCGTCTCGGTGGTGCCGGTGCTCGACGGCGACCGGGTGGTCCTCCTGCGCCAGTACCGGGCCGCCGTCGACCGGGAGCTGCTCGAGATCCCCGCCGGCAAGCTCGACGTGGAGGGCGAAGGGGCCGAGGCCACCGCCCGGCGGGAGCTCGAGGAGGAGCTGGGCCTGCGGGCCGGGCGCCTGGACAAGCTGGCCGAGTTCTACAACTCCCCGGGCTTCTCCGACGAGCACTCGGTCGTCTTCCTGGGCCGGGACCTCGAGCGGTGCGAGACCTCGCTGCAGGGCGTGGAGGAGCAGCACATGACGATGGAGGAGGTCGACCTCGAGCGGGTGCCGGACCTGATCGCACGAGGCGAGATCGTCGACGCCAAGACCATCATCGGCCTGTGCCTGGCCCGGGAGGCGATGGGCTGAGCCACCCCGGCCCGCCGCCGTACCAGCCGCACCAGCCCTACCAGTACCCGCCGTACCAGTACCCGCCGTATCAGCCACCGCCACCGCGGCCCCGCCCGCCGGCGGTGGACCCGAAGCAGGTCCGACCGTCACGGGCGTGGTACGGGGTGGCCGGAGCGGTCCTGGTGGTGGGGATGGCGGCGGCGGTGGCCCTGGTGGCGCTCTTCGTCAAGGACGTGGCCCGGCCCCTGACCCGCTTCACCACCACCCAGCCGGTGGCGGTCGAGCTCCCGGCCGGCGCCGAGCGCACGATCTACCGCCAGACCGGCTCGTCCTTCTTCGACCCGCCCCTCTCCTGCCAGGTGGTGGACGTGGCCACCGGCGGGGAGGTCCCCACGACGTCGAGCCTGGGCTTCACCCTCACCCTGGGCGACGAGGAGTTCGTGTCCACCGCCGCCTTCCGGGCCCCCCGTCCCGGTCGCTACCGGGTGGCGTGCAGGGCCGACGCCGCCGTCCCCGTGCGCCTCGCCGTGGGCCCCCGCATCCGCATCGTGGGCGGCGTGGCCCGGATCTTCGGGGCCGTCGCCGTCGTGCTGGTGAGCGTGGCCGTCACGGCCGCCATAGCCGTCGTCACCGCCGTCCGTCGCCACCAGCACCGCCGCCGGCTCCAGGGCCTGGACTGAGGGCCGAGGCCGGCGCCGGCCCCCGCGACCGTGCCGGTACGGTGGCCCGGTGATCGTCGGCGTCCCAGCCGAGACCAAGCCCGGTGAGAACCGGGTGGCCATCACGCCCGACGGCGTGCGGGAGCTGGCCGCTCACGGCCACCGGGTGCTGGTGGAGCGGGGGGCGGGTGAGGGGTCGGCCATCGGCGACGTCGACTTCTCCGTTGCCGGCGCCGAGCTGGTGGACGCCGACCAGGCGTGGGATGCCGAGATGGTGGTGAAGGTGAAGGAGCCGCAGCCGGCCGAGATCCCCCGGCTCCGGGCCGGCCAAGTGCTGTTCACCTACCTGCACGTCGCCGCCTACCCGCAGGTCGGCCGGGCCCTCCAGGCGGCCGGGACCACGGCCCTGGCCTACGAGACGGTCCAGCTCGAGGACGGCAGCCTCCCGCTGCTGGCCCCCATGAGCGAGGTGGCGGGACGCCTGGCCGCCCAGATCGGCGCCCACTACCTGGAGCGCCCCAGCGGCGGCCGGGGCGTGCTGCTGGGCGGCGCTCCCGGGGTGCGCCCGGCCCGGGTGGTGGTGCTGGGCGCAGGCAACGTGGGGTGGAACGCGGCCTGGATCGCCCAGGGCATGGAGGCCGAGGTCTGGCTCCTCGACAAGGACCTGGACCGGCTGCGCTTCGTGGACCAGATCCACCGGGGCCGGATCCTCACCCTGGCGTCGAACCGAGGGACGGTGGAGCGGGCCGTGGCCGAGGCCGACCTGCTCGTGGGGGCCGTGCTGGTGCCGGGAGGGAGGGCGCCCACGGTCGCCACCGAGGAGATGGTGAAGACCATGCGGCCCGGGTCGGTGATCGTCGACGTCGCCGTCGACCAGGGCGGCTGCGTGGAGACGACCCGCGAGACCAGCCACGACCGGCCCGTCTACGAGGACCACGGCGTCACCCACTACGCCGTGGGCAACGTGCCGGCCGCCGTCCCCCACACCTCCACCTACGCCCTGACCAACGCCACGCTGCCCTACGTGCTGGACGTGGCCGAGCGGGGGGCCTACGGGGCGGCCGAGGCCGACCCCTCGCTGCGCTCCGGCGTCACCACGGTGGGCGGGCGCATCACCAACCCGGCCGTGGCCGAGGCCCTGGGCACCGAGGCCTCCGACCCTCTGGACTGCCTGGCCGAGGCCGGGGCTCATTAGCCCCAGGCGGCTACTAACATTTCTCCCATGGCCAGCAATGCTCCTTCCGTCGATGCGCGCGCCCTCCTCGAACAGGAGCGGGAGACGCTTCGCCATCAGCTCGAGGAGCTGGGCCACGGCGACGAGGGAGGGGGCCTCGACTACGACCCCAACTTCGCCGACACCAGCCAGGTCACGGCCGAGCGGGGCGAGGCTGAGGCGCTGGCCGGCAGCTTGCGGGAGGCCCTGGAGGAGGTCGAGCACGCCCTGGCCAAGCTGGACCGGGGCGACTACGGCGTGTGCGAGTCCTGCTCCCGGCCCATCAACCCGGCCCGCCTCGAGGCCATGCCGGCGGCCCGGCTCTGCATCGACTGCGCCTCCCGGCGCTGATCCCGAGCCTCGTCCGTGAAGGCCCGCCAACTCACCCCCCGCCAGCGCGCCCTGGTGCTGGGCGCCCTCGGGGCGTTGCTCGTCTACCTGCTGATCCGCCGCAGGATCCTCACCGAGGACGGGATCCTCTTGCTGCTGGTCCTGTTCCCCTCGGTGATCCTGCACGAGGTGTCCCACGGCGCCCTGGCCCTGGCCTTCGGTGACGACACGGCCAAGCGGGCCGGTCGCCTGACCCTGAACCCGGCGCCCCACGTCGACCCCCTCGGCACCGTCATCCTGCCCGCCCTCCTCCTGCTGGCCGGCGCTCCGGCGTTCGGGTGGGCCAAGCCCGTGCCCGTGCAGCCGGCCCGGATGCGCGACCCCCGCAACCACGCCCTGCTGGTCAGCCTGGTCGGCCCGGCCGTCAACGTCGCCGTCGCCCTGGCCGTGGCACTGGTGCTGCGCTTCTCCTGCATCTACGAGAGCTCGTCGCTGGCCGTCAAGGCGCTGTTCGCCCTGGGCTTGGTGAACGTGGTGCTGGCCACCTTCAACCTCCTCCCCATCCCGCCCCTGGACGGGTCGGCCGTGGTCGAGCGGCTGCTGCCCGACCGCTGGTGGCCGGCGTACGTTCGGATCCGGCCCTACTCGCTGCTGGTGCTGCTGGCCGTGGTGCTGATCGTCCCCAACGTCCTCTCCTGGGTGTTCGAGCCCGCCATCGGGCTCTGGGAGCGCCTGATCTGAGCACCGGACACTGGCGCCACCTGGCGC
>JALYHE010000186.1 GCA_030776705.1 Actinomycetota bacterium
TCTGCTTCTCCCTGGAATGAAAACGACCTCCCGTCTGGGAGGTCGTGGGCGCACGCGGCAGTGGACGGCGTGCGCTACGTGACGGCTACGAGGACGTGGTGGCCGGACATGGAGTCGCCATTGTGGCAGGTGGCGCGCCAGCCCGCCAGCCGGCGAAGACACTCAGGGCTGGGTGACCGCCCCTCGCTCGGCACCGGTGACCAGCCTGGCGTATTTGGCCAGCACGCCGGTTGTGTAGCGGGGAGCCGGCAGGCTCCACGTCGCTCTGCGCCGCTCCAGCTCGGCCTGGTCGACCATGAGGTCGACGGTGCGGGCGGCCACGTCGATGACGATGCGGTCTCCGTCCTCGACGAAGGCAACGGGTCCCCCGTCGACGGCCTCGGGGGCGACGTGGCCGATGCAGAAGCCGTGCGTCCCGCCCGAGAAGCGCCCGTCGGTCAGCAGCGCGCAATCGGCCCCTCTCCCCGCTCCCTTCATGGCGCCCGTGACGGCGAGCATCTCCCGCATTCCCGGCCCCCCTTTGGGGCCCTCGTAGCGGATGACCACCACGGTTCCCGGCTCGATGGTCCCCGTGAGGATGGCCTCCATGGCGCCGTCCTCGCCGTCGAAGACGCGTGCCGTGCCGTCGAAGCTCTGGGCGTCGAGACCGGCCACCTTCACCACCGACCCCGCCGGCGCCAGCGAGCCCGTCAGCACGGCGATGCCGCCGTCGGCATGGAGAGGCGCCGACAGAGGGCGCACGACCGATCCGTCGGGCCCGGGAGGTCCGAGGTCGTCCAGGTTCTCGGCCACGGTGCGCCCGGTGACGGTGAGGCAGTCGCCGTGCAGCAGGCCGCCCTCCAGCAGCTCGCGCATCACCAGCGGCACGCCGCCGACCCGATCGACGTCGACCATGTGGTAGCGGCCGTGGGGCTTGGTGTCGGCGATGTGGGGCACGCG
The DNA here is from genome assembly GCA_030776705.1 of Actinomycetota bacterium. Classification (GTDB taxonomy): domain Bacteria; phylum Actinomycetota; class Acidimicrobiia; order Acidimicrobiales; genus JALYHE01. The sequence goes on from JALYHE010000186.1 coordinate 940, forward strand.
GCGCCCCACCCGGTCGAAATCGGCCAGGCCGAGGTCGACCCTCGCCTCGTTGGCGATGGCGAGCAGGTGCAGCACGGCGTTGGTGGAGCCGCCCAGGGCCATGGCCACGGCTATGGCGTTCTCGAACGCCTCCTTGGTGAGGATGTGGCGAGGCCGGATGCCGGCTTCCAGCAGGCCCACGACCGCTTCGCCCGAACGTCGGGCCAGGTCGTCGCGGCGGGGGTCCACGGCCGGCGGGGAGGCGCTGCCCGGCAACGACATGCCGAGAGCCTCCCCCACCGCGGCCATGGTGTTGGCGGTGAACATGCCGGCGCAGGCGCCCTCCGTGGGGCAGGCGTGGCGCTCGATGAGGGACAGCTCCTCGTCGGTGAGCGCGCCGGCGGCACGCGCCCCCACCGCCTCGAAGACGCTGACCACGTCGAGGGCCCGGTCGTCGCCCGGGATCCTGCCGGGCAGGATGGAGCCGCCGTAGAGGAACACCGCCGGCACGTCGAGGCGGGCTGCGGCCATCAGCATGCCGGGGAGGGACTTGTCGCAGCCGGCAAAGGTCACCAGGGCGTCGAAGCGCTCGGCGTGCACCACCGTCTCCACCGAGTCGGCGATGACCTCCCGGCTCACCAGGGAGGCACGCATGCCCTCGTGGCCCATGGATATGCCGTCGCTTATGGCGATGGTGACGAACTCGAGCGGGAACCCTCCCGCCTCCCTGACGCCCTCCTTGGCCTGCTTGGCCAGGCGATCGAGGGGCATGTTGCAGGGGGTCACCTCGTTCCAGGAGGAGGCCACTCCGACCTGCGGCTTGTCCCAGTCCTCGTCGGTCATCCCGACGGCACGCAACATGGCGCGCGCCGGCGCCCGCTCGAACCCTTCGGTGACCTCGTAAGACCGGGGCTTCAGCTGACGCGACATCGGAGCGAGATTAGGCCGCTACCGCCGAAGGGGACGGCTCGACTCAGCCGCTCCTCTCAGGCGCGTCGCCTGGCATGAAGGGCGAGAAGGGTCACCGCCGCCCCGCCGAGGAGGGCCCCGGCCAGCGCCAGCGAGCGGCGAACGTCTCCGGCACGGTCCACCGACCCCGACGGGTGAGCGTCCGCGCCGGCGAGACTGGGCCGGCGGCGGCTCAGCCGAGTCAGGGCGAGCCCAGCCAGCAGGAGGACGCTGGAGAGGACCGCCAGGGAGCGGGCGTCGAGGCCGGTGGCAGGA
>JALYHE010000187.1 GCA_030776705.1 Actinomycetota bacterium
GGTCAGTACCAGCCCGGCCACCCGGTCGGGCCGCCGGACGGCCAGGTGCACCGCCACCCTGCCACCGAAGGAGTGGCCGAGGACGACCACGGGGTAGGCCATGTCGTCCAGCACCGGCGCCACCGCCTCGGCGTAACCGGCCGCGCCCCACGCCTCGGGCGGCTCGGGGCTGGCCCCGAACCCGGGGAGGTCGACGGCTACGGCGTCGAGGCCGTCGAACACGGCGTCGAAGTCACGGTGGGTGCGGGCCCACCCGGGCAGTCCCAGAACCGCGGCCGGGGCCGTCCCGTGGGCGGCGCCGAAGAGCCGTCCGCCGGCGAAGGTCTTGAGCACCACGGCGAAGCTATCCCTCCCCTGGGGATGTGGTGGGGACATGACGGCCCATGGTGCGGATCAGCTCGGGATTAGCTGGGGATTTCCCTGACCCGCTTGACGCCTCTGCTCCACCACCCGCACACTGCCCTCACTCCGACACGACGCAGCCGGTCAACCGCCGGGGTGAGGGGGCCCAGGGGCGCCCACCACGGCGGAGCCGGTGTGCAGTGTTGGACAGGATCACGGGTCGTCAGTGGTGGTGAACCTTCGTCAGAAGGCGTCACCGCTGCGTCCGCCGGGTTGCCGCCCACCGGGCGAAACGGCCAGTGGTCCGAGGCACGGCCCCGAGGAGCACGGGAGGTCACGGCCGACCGGCTACTCGGGGTCGTTCCGCGTCGGGGTGCTCGATTCGTCCTCGAGAATGCCGCCGGCGGAGCATCCACCCCTCTGTCACAGGCCGTCGGTACGGTCGGCCCGTGACGCTGCTCGACGGGCTGGACCCCACCCAACGCCAGGCGGTGGTTTCCGACGCCGCTCCGCTGTGCATCCAGGCCGGGGCCGGCTCGGGCAAGACGCGGGTCCTCACCCGTCGCATCGCCCACCGCGTGCTCACCGACCAGGCCGAGGCCTCCCGCACCCTGGCCCTCACCTTCACCCGCAAGGCGGCCGGGGAGTTGCGCCGCCGGCTCGAAGGGCTGGGGGTGCGCGAGCAGGTGGCGGCCGGGACCTTCCACGCCATCGCCTACGCCCAGCTCAGGCGGCGCTGGGCCGACCGCGGCGAGCGCCCGCCCACCCTGCTCGACAGCAAGGTGCGCCTGCTGGCCCCCCTGCTGCCGCGGGCCCGTGCGGGCGGCCGAGCTGCCGCCCTGGTGCAGCCCTCGGACCTGGCGGCCGAGATCGAGTGGGCCAAGGCCCGCATGGTGCTGCCCACCAGGTACGAGGCCGAGGCCGAGGCGGCCGGCCGCAGTCCGTCCTTCCCGCTCGCCACCATGGCGGCCGTCTACGAGCGCTACGAGGACGACAAGCGCCGCAAGGGCCTGGTGGACTTCGACGACCTCCTCCTGTCCGCCGTCCACGCCCTCGAGAACGACACGGAGTTCGCCGCCGGCCAGCGCTGGCGGTACCGCCACTTCTTCGTGGACGAGTTCCAAGACGTCAACCCGGTGCAGTTCCGCCTCCTCACCGCCTGGCTGGGCGGACGCCCGGACCTGTGCGTGGTCGGAGACCCGAACCAAGCGATCTACTCGTGGAACGGCGCCGACCCGACCCTCCTCACCGACTTCCAGCTGCACTTCCCGGGCGCCGAGGTGCTCAGCCTGGGCCACAACCACCGCTCCACACCGCAGGTCGTGAGGGCGGCAGCCGCCGTAATAGCTCCTGCTCGCCCCGGCCACACCACCGTCACCGCCACGAGGGCCGACGGCCCGGCACCCGCCGTCCGGCGGTACGAGACCGACGTGGCCGAGGCCCGAGGCATCGCCCGCTCTCTGCGCCGGGCCAGCCGCGGGGGCCGGCCCTGGTCCCACCTGGCCGTGCTGGCCCGCACCAACGCTCAGCTCGTCGTGCTGGACGAGCACCTGCGCGGCGCCGGCGTGCCCTGCCGGGTGGCGGGGGACGGGGTCCTGCTCCACCAGGGTGAGGTCAAGGCGGCCTTGTCCCAGCTGCTCCGGGCACCACAGGGCACGGCGTTCGCCTCGCGGCTGGCGGACGTTGAGGCCATGGCGGCCGACACCGGCGATGAGGAGCGACGGCTCAACCTCGAGGCCCTGGTGCGACTGGGCCGGGACTACGCCGCCCTCGACCCTGCGGCCAGCGCCGACGGCTTCCTGGCCTGGCTGCGGGCCGGCGGGCGGGGTGACGGCCACGACGCCGGCGCCCCGGCCGTGGAGCTCACCACCTTCCACCGGGCCAAGGGACTCGAGTGGCCGGTGGTGGTGGTGGCCGGCCTCGAGAAGGGGCTGGTGCCCATCGGCCACGCCCAGGGCGCCGACGCCGAAGCCGAGGAGAGGAGGTTGCTCCACGTGGCCATCACCCGAGCCATCGACGAGGTCGAGCTCACGTGGGCCGAGCGCCGCACCTTCGGCTCCCGCACCGTCGCCCGTGTCCCGTCTCCGTACCTGCCGTTGGTGGAGTCGGCCGTCGCCCCCATGGCCGGCGGCGAGCCCCGTCCTGAGCGAGTTCGATCGCTGATCCGGTCCCAGCGGGAGGGCCTGCGCCCTTCCGGGCACTCCCGGGCGCCGTTGCGTCCGGGGGCGGGTGCCGATCCCGAGGTCCTCGGCGACCTCAAGGCCTGGCGCTCGGCCACCGCCCGGGCCTCCGGGGTGCCGGCCTACGTGATCTTCCACGAC
>JALYHE010000188.1 GCA_030776705.1 Actinomycetota bacterium
GCCTGGTGCAAGCCGTGCGCCGACTGCCCGCGGCGCTGGCCCGCCGGCGGGTCGTGGGGCAGGAGCTGGAGCGACGGCTCCGCATGCTCGAGGCGAGCCGGGGAGGCGTCGATGGCCCCTGACGACCGGCTGGCGCGCGCTACGTCTCCTGACCGCGTTCCGACGCTCCGCCTGCCTTCGGCCTGTCCTCTGTGCCCGGCCGCTGTCGCCGGGCGGTCCCTTAGCTGGGGCGGAGGCTGCGGCGGACCAGCACGCTGCCGGCGCCGATGGCGCCCATGCCGATCAGGGTGAGGCCGACCACGTCGCCGCCGGTGAGGGGCAGGCCGGTCCCGGTGCCCTCGGTCCGGCCCTCGGTCCGGCTCGGCGTGGCCGCCGACCCCGGATCGACGAGCCCGCCGCCGTTCCTGACCCTTCCCGTTCCACCGACCTCGCCCGGGTAGTGGCTCGCCTCGTGCGACGCCCAGGCGGTGCCGCCCCCACCCAAGGTGGCGCCCAGAGCCAAGGCGGCCACCGTCAGGAGCTTCTTCGACCTCATCCCATCCCCCTCGCTGTCGGTCGGGCCTGGCGCCCCCGGAGTTGAAAGGGAGAGGCACGACCTGGTGTTGACCCATTATCACCACAGCGCGCCTCCCGTGCCCGGAGAAATCCGGTCGATCATCTGCAGGAATCGCTCCGTGTCCAGGCTGGCTCTGGTGGCGCCCACCCCGTCGAGGACCTCGAGGGCGGCGAACTGGTCGATGTTGTCGTCGTTGACCGTGCCTCCGTAGACGACCTCGGGTCCACTGGCGCCCAGGTCGCGCAGCAGTTGCTTGAGGCGCTCCACCTGCTTTCGCACGTAGTCGGCGTCGGCGGCCTGCTCGGCGCCGATGGCCCAGGCCGGCTCGTAAATGACCAGGACCTCCTGCCGCCCGGGATCGACCTCCGAGAGCCCGCGCCGCAGTCGCTGCTCGGTGAGCCGGCCCGCGTCGTCGCCCGGCTCGTCCTCTCCGACGAAGAGGATGGGCACCATCCCTGCGCCGGCGACGGCCCCGACCTTCCTGGCGATCTGCTCGTCGGTCTCCCCGGCGGCCCGCCGCTCGCTGTGGCCCACCATCACGTAGTCGACGATGCCCTTCAGCATGGTGGGGGACACCTCGCCCGTGTGGGGGCCTTCGGGCTCCCAGTGGCAGTTCTGGGCGCCGAGCCGGAGCACCTCTCTGTCCATCACCGCTCTCACCGGGACCAAGGACACGAAGGGGGGACACACGATCGGGACTGCCATGTCCCGCCCCTCCCGGACACGTTGCCGGAGCGCCTCTTGGACGGCCTCCACCCACGCCACCGCCTGGCCCACGGTTGTGTGCATCTTCCAGTTGGCCAGGAAGTACCTCACCGCCGGCCAGCGAGCGGCGCTCTGCCTCCGGGAGGGATCAGCGGGGTCAGCCCACCGGCTCGGGGTGGACCCAGCGCCGCTCCACGTCGGCGACCCGCGCCGCGTCGAACACGGCCTGCACCCGGAGGCCCTCCTCGAGCGACGGCTCCGGCGGCTCCCCTTCGCGGACGGCGGCCCAGAAGTTGCGGGCCACCACCTTGAAGGCCTCGGTGGAGCTGCTGTCCAGTGGCCCCTCGCACTGGAGCTCGTCGCCGGCCCGGCCCCACCATACGTTCTGGTCGGCGTCGAGGCGCACCGTGCCCTCGTCACCGTGCAGCTCGATCACGTCGCCGCGGCCGTGGTGGGCCGTGGACACAAGGCTGACCACGCCGATGCCGCCGCCCCGGAAGCGGAGGAGGATCCCGTAGGTGTCTTCGGCCGTCACCCTCCGCATCTCGTCGTCACCGGCGGTCCGCATGGGGACGCCCACCTCGGTGGTGGCCGCCACCGCCTCCACGTCCGGGAACAGCTCGAGCAGCAGATCCAGGTCGTGGACGCCGTAGCCCTGCAGCCGCCCACCGCCCATGGTGGCGTCGTGCACCCACGTCCAGGGACGGGAGTCGGGCTCGGCGTGGTCGTCCTGGACCAAGGAGACCGAGGCCATGCGGGGGTTGCCTACGACCTCGCGGGCCCGCTCGACCACCCGCTGGCGCGACTCCTTCATCCGCAGCTCCCAGTCCACCGCGCCCACGACCCCGGCCGAGCGCACCGCCTCCACGATCCGTCGGGCACCGGCCAGGTCGTCGGCCAGCGGCTTCTCGCACAGCACGTGCAGGCCCCGCTCGGCGGCGGCGACGGCGAAGGACTCGTGCATGACCACCGGAGTCGCCACGTGCACGGCCTCCAGGCCCGGAAGGGACAGCAGCTCGTCGAAGTCGGAGGTGCCCAGCTCGGCGCCGGCGTCCTCGGCCAGCTCCTGGGCCCGCTCGGGCCGGCGGGACCACAGCCCTACCACCTCGAACTCCTCCAGCTCGCCGTACACGGGCAGGGCGACCTTGCTCCCGAACCCACCGCCGGCCAGCGCGATCCTTACGGGGTTCTCCATGGCCAAGTCCTCCTCGTCTCGCAACCTAACGTATCGACCCAGCTCGAACCGCCCCGGGCTGACCAGCCTCGGGCGCCGGGCCTCAAGGAGCGGAAGGAGCCCGGTGGCGACCAGGGTGGTGGCGGTGATCGTCGTGGTGGGGGGGCTCGTGGCGGCGGCCTGCGGGGACGGGTCCGAGCCCTCCGGCGGCCCCGCTCCGGACGAGGGCAAGAAAGTGGTCATGGCCGCCGCCGGCGACATCGGCTTGGAGGGCGACGGCGTGGCCACGCTGGAGGCCGTGGCCGAGGCCAAGCCGGCTGTCTTCCTGGTCCTCGGCGACCTGAGCTACGCCGGCCCGGACTCGGAGCAGGGATGGTGCCGGCTCGTGGCCGAGCGCCTGGAGGGCACGCCGGTACAGCTGGTGGCCGGCAACCACGAGGACGACAACGGCAAGGACGGCAGCATCGGCGAGTTCGCGGCGTGCCTCCCGGACCGGATGCGCTCCACGGGCCGTTACGGGAGCGAGTACCACTTCGACGTCGAGGGCCTGGCCCGGGTGATCATGATCTCGCCCGACCTCACCATCGGCGGCGAGCACTTCGACTACGACGAGGGCAACGAGCGGGTGCGGTGGCTGGAGCGGGCCATCGACGAGGCCCGTTCGGCCCGGCTGCCGTGGGTCGTGGTGGGCATGCACAAGAACTGCCTCACCGTGGGCAACTACCGCTGCAGCGTCGACGAGGAGCTACTCCACGTCCTGACCGCCAAGAAGGTCGACCTGGTGCTCCACGCCCACGACCACTCCTACCAACGCAGCCACCAGCTCGCCCTCGGCGAGGGGTGCCTCAGGGTGGAGCCCGACTCCTTCGAGCGGCGCTGCGTCGCCGACGACGGCTCCGACGGCACCTACCCCAAGGGGAAGGGACCGGTCTTCGTGGTCAGCGGCGCGGGCGGCAGCAACCTCTACGAGATGAAACCCCAGGACCCCGAGGCCGGCTACTTCGTGACCTGGATGGGCGCCAACGTCAAGCCCCGGAAGGGTTTCCTTAGGCTCACCGTCACGAGGGAGCGCCTGGAGGGAGAGTTCGTGGGTACGACGGACACCTCCGACTACTCGGACCGCTTCGCCGTCGTCGGCGTCCCCGGGCCATCCGGGCGGCGCTGAGGCGCTGAGGCTCGGCCTTCCCGTGCGCCGCCTCGGCGAGGGTGAGGGGGAACCCGATCCCCTGGTCGAGCTGGGCAGGTGGCTGGACGACGCCAAGAGGGCCGGGTCCCCGTGGGCCGACGCCATGGTCCTGGCCACGTCCACCCCCGACGGGCGCCCGTCGGCCCGGGCCGTGGTGATGCGAGAGCTCGACCACCGTGGCCTGGTCTTCGACAGCGACTACCAGAGCCGCAAGGCGGCCGAGCTGCGGGACAACCCCGTTGGCGCCGCCGTCTTCCTGTGGCCCGAGCACCAGCGCCAGGCCCGCGTCGAGGGCCCGGTGGAGACGGTGCCGGCGGGGGAGTCCGACCGGCGCTTTCGGGCTGCGCCTCGCGAGCAGCGCCTGGCCATCGTGGCTTCCATGCAGAGCCAGGTGGTGGCCGGCCCTGAGGAGCTGGAGCGGCGCGTGGGCGAGCTCGAGGAGACCTACGCCGGGCGTGAAGTGCCCAGGCCCGACCACTGGGGCGGGTACCGGCTGCGCCCCCTGGCGGTGGAGCTGTGGCAGGCCCGCCCCAATCGCCTCCACGACCGCCTCCTGTACCGGCGCCGGCACGAGGGCGGCTGGATCGTGGAGCGCCTGTCGCCGTGAGCCCCCGCTCGGACCTGGTCGTGGGCGTGGACGTGGCCACCCAGGAGGTGCGGGCCTTGGTGTGCGACCCCGAAGGTCACGTGCTGGCTTCCGGCCAAGAGGCGCTGCCCGCTCCCTCCCGGTCCGAGCCGGGACGGTCGGAGCAGGACGCCAGCACCTGGTGGCCGGCAGTGGCGTCGGCCCTGCGGGGGGCCACGGGCGAGCTGGAGCGGGCCGAGCGGGACCGGATCGTGGCCATGGCCGTGTCGGCCACGTCGGGGACGGTGGTGCTGGTGGACGACCAGGGGGAACCGCTGGGCCCGGCGCTCATGTACGACGACCAGCGGGCGTCGGACGAGGCGGAGGCGGCCCAGGAGGCCGGGAGGTCGCGGTGGGAGTCCCTGGGTCTGCGGGTCTCGGCCTCGTTCGGGCTGCCCAAGCTGGCCTGGCTCCTGGCCCGGTCCGACGAGGCGGGACGGGCCATCCGGGTCTGCCACGTGCCCGACCTGCTCCTGGCCCACCTGACGGGCGAGCCTGCGCCCACCGACACCAGCCACGCCCTGAAGAGCGGCTACGACCCTCTCCGGGGGGAGTGGGCCGGGGAGGCCCTCGACGCCCTCGACGTCCCGGTGCGGCTCCTGCCCGAGGTGCTGCCTCCCACCGCTCCGGCGGGGGAGGTCAGCCCCGAGGCCGCCTCCGAGACCGGCCTGCCCGCCGGCTGCCAGGTCCGCCTGGGCATGACGGACAGCTGCGCCAGCCAGGTGGCGGCAGGAGCCGACCAGCCCGGGCGGTTCGTGTCCGTGCTGGGTACGACCCTGGCCCTGAAGGGGGCCACGTCCGACCTCGTCCGCGACCCCACCGGCGCGGTCTACAGCCACCGCCATCCGGACGGGTGGTGGCTGCCGGGAGGGGCGTCCAACACCGGAGGGTCGGCCCTGCAAGAGGGCTTTGGCGACGACGACCTGGCCGAGCTCGACCGCCAGGCCCTCGACCACGGCCCGGCCGGCTTCGTGTGCTACCCGCTGGTGGGCACGGGGGAGCGGTTCCCCTTCGTGCACGCCGAGGCCGAGGGCTTCTCGGTGGGCTCGCCGTCGAGCCGGGTCGACGCCTACCGGGCCACGATGGAGGGCGTGGCCTTCGTGGAGCGCCTCGCCTACGCCCACCTGGCCGGGCTGGGCGCCGGCGTCGTGCCCCCGGTGGCCGCGGCCGGGGCGGCCAGCCGGAGCCGGGCCTGGAACAGGGTGCGGGCCACGGCGTTGGGGCTGCCCCTGGTCGTGCCCGAGCGGGCCGAGACCTCCTTCGGGGCGTGCGTCCTGGCCGCCGCCGGCACCGTCCACGACACCCTGGCCGACGCCGGCAGGGCCATGGTGCGGACGGAGGACGAGGTCGAGCCGGTCGAGGAGGAGGCCGACCGCCTCCAGGACGGCTACCAGCGCTTCGTCGCCGCCCTGGAGGAGCGAGGCTGGCTCCCGGAGGGCCTGGCCGAGGCGGCGTTGGTCGATCTGGAGGGAGGCGAAGGTTGAGCGCCGACGGCCGGTCCGACGGCCAGGGGGGTCCGGAGGACGTCTCCGAGGAGGACCGGGAGAGGCTGCGCCGGGCCCACCACCGCCTCCGCAGGGCGTCCCAGGAGCTCGAGGCCCTCCTGGCCCCCAGATCCATACGGGGGCGCTGGGAGCCGGTGGCGGCGCCGGCCGAGGTGGTCGAGACGGTCCGGAGCGACCTCGTCACCGCCTACGCCGAGGTGTGGCGCCTGCACCACGAGCTGTTCGGCTGGGACCCGCCCGCCGGCGCCGGGGGCCCGGCCTGAGCCCGGCCGAAGTGTGGCCTACTGGAGCTCGGGCGGGTCCTCCCCGGCGTCGCGTAGGTGCCGAGCCAGGTGGTCGTAGACGCCCTTGCGGTCGGAGCTCGGGATGTCGGCTCCTCCCCGGCCACCGTTGAGCACGGCGATGCCGGTGGTGCAGGCCCGCACGTTGGCCGCCCCCACCTCTCCGCCGGCGCTCACCTCGTGGTGGATGAACTTGTAGGCCGACTTGGTATCGGGGTTGGCATCGGGATCGACCCAGTCGTAGGCCTGGCCCAGCACGCCGGCGCCCGATTCGCTGGAGAGGCGGGTCTCGTTCTCCTGCCCGGACCAGGACCCCTCCGACGTGTCCGTGGAGTGGGAGCTTAGGGGCCCTCCCGACTTGGCCATCGGCCTCAATGTAGCGACGAGCCGGGGGATTCCTCGTCGAGCACCAGCCCCATGACCAGGGCGTCCCACAGCTCGCCGTTGCGGCGCGGGTAGTGGCGGCGCAGCAGGCCCTCCTGCTGGAAGCCGAACTTGCGGTACAGGGCCAGGGCGGCCTGGTTGTGGGGCCACAGCTGGAGGGCCACCTTGTGGGCGCCGGCGGAGCGGGCCCACTCGATCCCGGCCGCCATGAGGGCGCTGCCCACGCCCCGGCGCCGCCAGTCCGGGGCCACGAGCATGCCCAGGTCGGCCACTCCGTAGGGCCGCAGCTCCATCCACAGGTGCCCGACGATCGAGCCATCGGCGTCGGCCACGTAGCGGACGGCACCCTCCTTGTTCTCGATGGACTCGCTCAGCTGGTGCAGGCGCAGCTCCCGGTCGATGGGCGCCTCGGCGCCGATCCAGCGGCCCTCGGCGGCCACTTCCTCGAACAGGTCGAGGACGGCCTGAACGTCGCTGTGACGCGCCGGGCGCACCACGAACCCATCTCCGCCCTGCGCCGCGCCCACGCTCCGAGCCTGCCACGACCCGTCCTAGCCTCTTGGCAGCCCGCCTCCTGCCGTCCATGTCGCGATCGTGTGCCAGCAGGGGGCAAGTC
>JALYHE010000189.1 GCA_030776705.1 Actinomycetota bacterium
TCCGGGCCCTCTCCAGCTCCAGCGGCTGGGACGGCTCGTCGAAGAACCGCCACAGCTGCAGGTCCGAGCCCCGCCTGGGCGGAAACAGCACCGCCATGGAGCCGAGGGGCTCCTCCCGCCTTCCCCGACCGCCTCGTAGACGGGCGCACGTGTAGTGGATGCCCAGCTCGTGGTCCTTCGGGCGCTCCGGCTGCTTGGTGGTTGACGGCTGGATCCCCTCCCGGACCGCCTCCATGGCCAGGTGGTGAGGAAAGTTGTACCGCCCTCCCCCGTGGGTGGACGACACCAGGGCCATCAAGGGGGCCATGCGCTCCACCAGCTCCAGGTTGACCCCGTGCTTCGAGGCGTGGTGCGACACCTTGAACACCTGGGCCCGGAGGGGGTCCGCCCCCCGGGCGGCGCGCAGCTCCCTGTAGAGCACGGGGTTGGCCTCGGAGTGCAGCTGGGGGAAGTCGACGCTGGCCTGGGCCCAGCTGGTGGTCTGGGCGTCGGCCCCGAGTATGAGCGACCACGGTTCCCTGACCCGGTGATAGGTGCGCTTCCGCCGCCGGCGCCCTCCCTCCGTCGCCTGCGACACCCGAGCCGCCGGGAACTCGACCTTGAGGGCGATCGAGGCGTCGTTGACCATGATCCCGTAAGAGTCGAAACGTCCCCTCAGGCCAACCCCGGGGGCGAGCACGGTGATCTTGACGTTGCCTATGAAGCGGGTCGTGCCGCTGGTGGGCTGGGTGCGCTGCACGTGTGCCGCGTCCTCGAGCAGGAGCATGGTCTCCAGGTAGCCGCCCGACGGGTGGTAGTAGCCGGGCTCCCAGTACTCGTCGACCTGCTGCCCGTGCAGCTCCAGGAACTCCGGCATGCCCCCGATGTGGTCCTCGTGGGGATGGGTGCCGACCACCACGGGAAAGACCCTCGGATGGTCCCGGCCCGGGAGCAGGCCCTCGTCGGCCAGCGCCTGGCACAGCGACGGGAGCTTCCTGGTCGTGGCCACGTCGACCACGACAGCCCGGCGCCGTCCTTCTGCGTCGGCGGGGAGCAGCAGGAGCTGCGTGTCGCCGTCGCCGACGTTCAACAGGAAGTAGACGAGGTGGTCCGGGCGCTCCCGGCAGGCGTCGGCGAAGGTGGCCGCCCGCGGAGCGAGCTCGCTGCGGGGGACGATCCAGCGGGGTGTCGATTCCCCGTCACCGTCCACGTGCGGCTCCCTCCCCGACGCGGACGACCGGCGCCGGGTCGGCGACCTCGTCGGCCAGCTCGGTGAGCCTCCAGGCGTCGGCCTCCTCGGCGTCCAGGACCGGAGCCACCGAGGCGTAGAAAGCCAGCTTGGCCACCTTTCGGGCTTCGGCCGAGACGTCGTACACGGCCCCGGGGAACAGGTCGCCCAGGGGCCGTGTCCAAGGGCCCTCCAGGTCCCGCAGCTCCTCGAGGGCGGCGGTGTCGGCCTCGGCGGCGAACACGTCGCCGATCCGGGGGGCCCGCTGGAGCCAGCCGGCGTAGAGCTGCCGGTACAGCTCCTCGGTGGTGAGCCCCAGCTCGAGCCTCTCCTCGAGGCGCCGGAAGCGGATGCGGCCCCGGCGGTCGGCGGCCGGCCACGGTAGGAGCGACAGGCCCACGTCGTCTCCGACCCTCTCCTCGACCAGCACGTAGGTCAACCTGGCCACGTCGTCGACTTCGAGCCCGTGCTGGCTCAGGCAGGAGGGCAGCCAGGGCCGGTCCCCGGGGCGGCCGTGCCTGGCCTGAGCGTCGGTCATGTCGGGGCCCTGGTGCCTACTCCCACTCGATGGTGCCGGGTGGCTTGGACGTGACGTCGAGGGCTACCCGGTTGACGCCCGGCACCTCGTTGATGATGCGGCTGGACAGGCGCTCGATCACATCGTAGGGAAGGCGGGCCCAGTCGGCGGTCATGGCGTCGTCGGAGGTGACGGCCCGGACCACGATGGGGTAGGCGTAGCTTCGCTCGTCGCCCATCACCCCCACGGTGCGGACGGCGGGCAGCACGGCGAAGCTCTGCCACAGCTCCTTGTAGAGGCCGGCCCGCTTGATCTCCTCGGTGACGATGGCGTCGGCGGCCCGCAGGATCTCGAGGCGCTCGGGCGTGACCGTTCCGACGATTCGAACGGCCAGGCCCGGGCCGGGGAAGGGCTGCCGCCACACGATCTCCTCGGGCAGCCCCAGCTCCTCGCCCACGCCTCGCACCTCGTCCTTGAAGAGGTTGCGCAGGGGCTCCACCAGCTCGAAGTCCATATCGTCGGGAAGCCCCCCCACGTTGTGGTGGCTCTTGATCCGGGCCGCGTCGGCCGTTCCCGACTCGATGATGTCGGGGTAGAGCGTGCCCTGCACCAGGTAGCGGGCGTCGTGCAGGTCGCGGGCGACCTCCTCGAACACCCGGATGAACGTCTCGCCGACGGCCTTGCGCTTCCGCTCCGGGTCGATCACGTCGTTCAGCGCCTCGAGGAACCGGTCGCCGGCCTTGACGTGGACCAGGTCAACGTTGAACTGGCCCAGGAAGGTGTCCTCCACCTGCTGGGCCTCGCCCGCCCGCAGGAGCCCGGTGTCCACGAACACGCAGGTGAGGCGCTCGCCCACCGCCTTCTGCACCAGGGCGGCGGCCACTGCCGAGTCCACCCCGCCCGACAGTCCACAGATGACCCGCTCGTCGCCGACCTGGGCCCGGATGGCGGCCACGGACTGCTCGATTATCGAGGTCATGGTCCACGACGGCCGGCAGCCGGCCACGTCGTAGAGGAAGTGCTTGAGGACCTCCTGGCCCCTGGGCGTGTGGGCCACCTCGGGGTGGAACTGCAGGCCGTAGATGCGCCGCTCGGGGTCCTCGAGCACGGCCACCGGCGACTCGGGCGTGGACGCCACCACCCGGAAGCCGCCCGGAGCCTCGACGATGGTGTCGAAGTGGCTCATCCACACTTCCTGCTCGGCCGGCAGGTCGACGAAGAGCGCCGAGCGGTCCCTGACCGACATCGAGGTACGCCCGTACTCGCCCCGCCCGGTGGGGGCGACCTCGCCGCCCATCTGCTCGGCGATGAGCTGGGCCCCGTAGCAGATGCCGAGCACGGGGACCCCGGTGTCATAGAGGGCTGGCTCGATGGTGGGAGCGCCCTCCATGTGCACAGACTTGGGGCCGCCGCTGAAGATGACCGCCGAGGGCCGGCGGGCCAGGACCTCGGCCGCCGAGATGGTGTGGGGGACGATCTCGGAGTACACGTGGGCCTCGCGGACTCGCCGGGCGATGAGCTGTGCGTACTGGGCCCCGAAGTCGACGACGAGGACGGTGTCGGGCGGGGCGGTCACCGCCCCATGCCGATGCCCTGGCTGCGTTGGAAGTCCTTACCTTCGGTCTGCAGGGCGGGAGCCACCATCACCTCGGCCTTCTGGAACTCCTTGACCGACTCGTAGCCGCACGTGGCCATGGACGTGCGCAGGCCGCCGAACAGGTTGAGGCGCCCGTCGTTCTCGTGGGCCGGCCCCACCAGGATCTCCTGGAGGCTGCCCCGCAGGTCGGTCCTGACGCGGGCCCCTCGAGGAAGGGTGGGGTGGAAGGTGGCCATGCCCCAGTGGTAGCCACGGCCGGGGGCCTCGTGGGCCGAGGTCAGCGGCGACCCGATCATCACCGCGTCGGCCCCGCAGGCGATGGCTTTGGCCACGTCCCCTCCCTTGGACATGCCGCCGTCGGCGATGACGTGCACGTACACGCCGGTCTCGTCCAGGTGGCGCATGCGGGCCCCGGCCGCGTCGGCGATGGCGGTGGCCTGGGGGACGCCCACCCCGAGCACCCCGCGAGTGGTGCAGGCGTTGCCCGGCCCCACTCCCACGAGGATCCCCACCGCGCCGGTGCGCATCAGGTGCAGGGCGGCCTGGTACGAGGCGCACCCCCCCACGATGACGGGTATGTCGAGCTGGCGGATGAACTTCTTCAGGTTGAGCGGCTCGCTGGTCTTGGAGACGTGCTCGGCCGAGACCACGGTCCCCTGGATCACCAGCAGGTCGAGCTCTGCCTCGAGGATGGCGCCGGCGTAGCGCTCGACGCGCTGGGGCGTGACGGCGGCGCACGAGGTGACCCCGCCGTCGTTGATCTCGCGGATGCGCTGGCTCACCAGCTCGGCCTTGATGGGCTCGGCGTAGATCTCCTGCATTCGGGCCGTGGCCTTGTCGTCGTCGAGCCCGGCGATCTCCTCGAGCAGCGGCTCCGGGTCGTCGTAGCGCGTCCAGAGTCCCTCGAGGTTGAGCACGCCCACCCCGCCCAGGCGCCCGATCTGCACCGCCGATGCGGGGCTTACCACGCCGTCCATGGCCGAGGCCATGAGGGGCAGGTCGAAGGAGAAGGCGTCGATCTCCCAGGAGATGTCGACGTCCTCGGGATCCCGGGTGCGCCGGCTGGGCACGATGGCGATGTCGTCGAACCCGTAGGCACGCCGTCCCGACTTGCCGATGCCGATCTCGACTTCAGCCATGTATCAGGATACCGCCCGGCTCACCCCGTCCGGACGCATGCCTTCTCGAGTACATACCCCCTTGAGAGACGGGGCTATGTACTCGAGAAGGGGACTAACCGAGGCCGATCTCCTGGCGGGCCGCCACCGTGGAGTCGAGCAGCTCCCGCAGGCCGGCGGTCTTGAGGTTGGCCAGTACCCGTCCCGGCGGGGTCTCGCCCCGCTCCCACTCCATCCAGAGGGCGAGCAGCTTCTCGGGGTCGGGCGGCGGGCGGTCCTGCATGGACATGGGACGACTCTACCGGCCGGACGCGAACCGGCCGGGCACCGAGGCCCGGCCGGTGAGACGTGGCGCGACGCGCAGTTACATCATCCCCATCCCGCCCATGCCGCCCATGCCGCCCATGGCGTCCATGCCGCCTCCGTGGGGAGCGGCGGCGGCCGGCTGCTTCTTCTCGGGCTTGTCGGCCACCAGGGCCTCCGTGGTGAGCAGGAGACCGGCGATGGAAGCGGCGTTCTGGAGGGCCGAGCGGGTGACCTTGGCGGGGTCGATGATGCCGGCCTTGAACAGGTCCTCGAACTGGCCGGTCACCGCGTTGAGACCGAAGTTGCCTGCCTCCCGCTCGGCCTGCTGGACCATGACCGGCCCCTCCAGCCCGGCGTTGTAGGCGATCCACTTGAGGGGCTCCTCCACGGCCTTGCGGACGAGGGAGGCGCCCGTGGCCTCGTCGCCCTCCAGGGTGGAGATCAACGCGTCGAGCACGCCGCGGCCCCGAACGAGGGTGACACCGCCGCCCGGCACCACTCCCTCCTCGATGGCGGCGCGGGTGGCCGAGAGGGCGTCTTCGATGCGGTGCTTCTTCTCCTTGAGCTCGACCTCGGTGGCCGCTCCCACCCGCACCACGGCCACGCCGCCGGCCAGCTTGGCCAGGCGCTCCTGGAGCTTCTCCCGGTCCCAGTCGGACGTGGCGTCCTCGATCTCCCTGCGGAGCTGGGCCATCCGGCCCTTGACGTCCTCCTCGGACCCGGCGCCCTCGACCACCGTGGTGTCGTCCTTGGTGACGATGACCCTGCGGGCCCGCCCCAGCAGGTCCAGCGTCACGCTCTCCAGCGTGAGGCCGACCTCCTCGGAGACGACCTGTCCGCCGGTGAGGATGGCCAGGTCCTGGAGCATGGCCCTGCGCCGCTCGCCGAAGCCGGGGGCCTTGACGGCCACCGAGTTGAACGTGCCCCGGATCTTGTTGACCACGAGGGTGGCCAGGGCCTCGCCCTCCACGTCCTCGGCCACCAGCAGGAGGGGCCGGCTCGACTGCATGACCTTCTCCAGCACGGAGATCAGGTCGTGGGCGGCCGAGATCTTGGAGTTGACCACGAGGATGTAGGGGTCCTCCAGGACCGCCTCCTGGCGCTCGGGGTCGGTGACGAAGTACGGCGACAGGTAGCCCTTGTCGAACTGCATGCCCTCGGTGAACTCGAGCTCCAGGCCGAAGGTGTTCGACTCCTCGACGGTGACGGTGCCGTCCTTGCCCACACGGTCGATGGCGTCGGCGAGCACGGCCCCGATGGCGGAGTCACCGGCCGAGATGGCCGCCACCTGGGCGATCTCGCTCTTGTCCTCGACGTCCTTGGCCTGGTCGTGCACCGACCCCACCACGACCTCGACCGCCTTGTCGATCCCCCGCTTGAGAGCGGTCGGGTTGGCCCCGGCAGCCACGTTGCGCAACCCTTCCCGCACCAGGGCCTGGGCCAGCACCGTGGCCGTGGTGGTGCCGTCGCCGGCTACGTCGTTCGTCTTGGTGGCGACCTCCTTGACCAGCTGGGCACCCATGTTCTCGAAGTGGTCCTCGAGCTCGACCTCACGGGCGATGGTTACGCCGTCGTTGGTGATGGTGGGCGCACCGAACTTCTTCTCCAGCACGACGTTCCGGCCCCGAGGCCCAAGGGTGACCTTGACCGCGTCGGCCAGCCGGTTGACGCCTGCCTCGAGCCCGCGCCGAGCCTGCTCTTCGAAGCGAAGCTCCTTGGGCATTAGCTGGCTACCTTGGCCAGGACGTCCCGGCTGGTGAGGATGAGGAGGTCCTCCCCGTCCATGGTGAACTCCGTGCCGCCGTACTTGGAGTAGACGACGCGGTCCCCCACCTGCACGTCGAGCGGGATCAGCTCGCCGGTGCTCTCGGCCCGGCGTCCGGGCCCGACGGCCACCACCTCACCCTGCTGGGGCTTCTCCTTGGCGGTGTCGGGGATCACCAGGCCCGATGCCGTGGTCTCCTCGGACTCGCTGGGTCGTACGACGAGGCGGTCGTCGAGTGGCTGAAGGTTCATTCTCTTGCCCTCCGCTGTCTTATCGGGCGCTGTCTTGTCGGGCGCTCGCCTTGCGGGCGTTCGTTAGCACTCACACGTTGCGAGTGCTAACGATAGTCACCCGCCGCCCGGGGAGGCAACCGAGAGGGATGCCTCGAAGACGTCGAAACCAGACCCGGGACGCCCGAGCAGGTACCCCTGGGCCCCGTAGGCGCTGAGCCGGTGCCGTATGACTAGCTGTTGGAGGACCTCCAGCGTGGCGCGGTCCTCGACGCCCTCGGCGATCACGAAGGCACCCGTCTCGGAGGCGAAGGCGCACACGGCGGCCAGCACCGCCCCGCCTGGTCCCTCGTGGCGGGCGCTCACGACGACCTCCCGGTCGACCTTCACGAAGTCGAAGGGCACCTGCAGCAGCATCTCGAGGCCGGCATTGCCCGATCCAACGTCGTCGAGGGCCAGCCCGAAGCCGCGCCGGCGCAGCCGGGTTGCCTCTTGAACGACCACGCTCAACCTCTCCGTGGAGCGCTCGGTGACCTCGATGACAACGCGCTCGGGGACTAGCCCTACCGCCTCCACCTCCTCCACCAGCCCGTGACCCGCCAGCGACTCGTGGTCGAGGACCTGGGGCGACACGTTCACGAAGAGGAGGACGTCGGGCGGTAGCCCCCGGGCGCCTTCGAGCACGGCTCGGCGGCACAGCGCGTCCAGCTCGTCGACCCTGCCGACCCTCTCGGCCACCAGAAAGGCCTCGAGCGGCCCGGTGAAGCCGTAGTCCTCGGCGGGTCGGGCCAGGCCCTCGAAGGCCATGACCCTTCCTTCGGGCATCCGCCAGATGGGCTGGAAGACGGCGCTGATGCGCCCCTCCTCCAGCAGGCGGAGCAGGGCCTGCACCTTTTCCGCCGGCAGCACCAGGGCCTGGGTGGACTCGTCGAAGCACACCACCCTGTTCCGTCCCATGCGCTTGGCCTCGTAAAGAGCGGCGTCGGCCTGGTCCCGCAGCACGTTGGCGTCGCCGTGGGATCCCAAGGTGGCCAGCCCGACGCTGATGGTGGGGCCGGAGAGGCGCTCGGCAGCGGCCCGGCGGAACGCCTCGGCGGCGACGTAGGCGCCCTCCTTGTCGGTATGGGGGAGAACCAGGGCGAACTCGTCACCCCCGACGCGGAAGGCCCTGTCGCTGACGCGACCCGCTTCCAGGACGGCCGCCAGCGCAACCAGGATCTCGTCCCCGTGACGGTGTCCTCGCTGGTCGTTGATCACCTTGAAGTCGTCGACGTCGATCATGGCGACCGACAGGGGCATGCCGTGTCGCACAGAGCGCGCCACCTCCACGTGGAGCTCCTCCTGGAAGCTCCGGTGGTTGGCCAGGTTGGTGAGGCTGTCACGGAGCGAGCGCTCCTCGGCCGAGCGGTACCTGTCGGCCAGGGAGCGGCCTCCCACCAGCCAGAGCAGCGGGAGGGCGATCATCAGGCTCAGGCCCACCGCCTGGAGCGAGGAGCGACGCAGCACGGCCAACTGCTCCTCCAGCAGCACGGCCGTCTCCTCCACCTCCAGCACCACCCGGCCCGTGGGCAGCTCCACCGGCGTGAGGTACCCGAACAGGCGCACGCCGTCTTCCTGCACGGCCTCGAAGCGGGGGCGGCCGTCCTGGAACACGGCCTCCAGGGCCGGCGCGAACGCGTGTTTCCCCTCTTCCTCGGTGTCCCCCGCCACGAGGACGCTGCCTTCCGAATCGATGACGTACGCCCCCCGCACGCCGGGGCGGTTCTGGATGTGAGCCAGGATCTTGCTCACCTCCCTGCGGGCCTCCTGGCCGCCGGCGCTGCGGAAGGTGCGGTCGATCAGCCGGGCGTCGGCCCTGTGGCGTTCCAACCCGTCCCGCACCAGGATGCGGCGCAGCGCCGCGCTCTGCACCAGGTGCAGGGCCAGTCCCAAGGCGACGAGCACCACCAGGGTCGAGGCGAGGAGCCGGGCGACGAACCGCCACCGCCGGTCGCGGGGCAGCACCCGTGTCCTGCGGCCGGGAAAGCAGACCGCTCCCAAGCCATCCTCCTCCCGTCGCCTTCGGCGTCGCCACCGCGAAGCACCCGTAGCATCGGCAGGAACGGCCCCGCCATTGAGTTTCGAGCCACTGCGGGTGGCGGCCTGCGGTCGCTCTAGGTGGTGCTGGGGCCTAGGCGGTGCTGGGAAGGCCGAGGCCCGGGTCCACCCCTGCGTCGAGGGGAGTGGGGCCGTCGGAGCGCAGGCGCCACCAGGCGGCGGCGGCCACCATGGCGGCGTTGTCGGTGCACATCTGCCGGCTGGGCAGAAAGGCGCGCAGACCGTCCTCGATGCAGACGTCGAGGACCTTCTCCCGAAGCCGCGAGTTGGCGGCCACCCCTCCCCCGAGCACGATGCCCTTGGCCCCCGTCTCCGCCGCGGCCCGACGGGCCTTGTCGACCAGCACGTCCACCACCGCCTCCTGGAAGGAGGCGGCCACGTCGGCCGTCGCCGCCTCCGGGTGGGCCCGCACGTAGGTGATGACCGACGTCTTGAGACCGCTGAAGGAGAAGTCGTAGGGCCGCTCCTTCAGGCCACGAGGGAAGGCGATGGCCGAAGGGTCACCCTCCATGGCCAGCCGGTCGATGGCGGGTCCGCCCGGGTAGCCGAGGCCGAGGAACCGGGCCACCTTGTCGAAGGCCTCGCCGGCGGCGTCGTCGATGGTGGAGCCCAGCACCCGGTAGCGGCCGTGGTCCTCCATGCAGACCACCATGGTGTGGGCCCCCGAGGCCAGCAGCACCAGCAGCGGCATCTCGAGGTCGGGCTCCTCGAGGAAGGCGGCGTACAGGTGCCCCTCCAGGTGGTTGACACCTACGAACGGAACGTCCCACACCAGGGCCAGCGCCTTGGCCGCGCTGACGCCGACCAACAGCGAGCCCACCAGTCCCGGGCCGACGGTGGCGGCCACGGCGCCCACGCCGGGGCCGTCGGTGCCGGCCTCCAGCAGGGCCTCGGCCACCACCGGCGTCAGCAGCTCGACGTGGGCCCGGCTCGCGATCTCCGGCACCACCCCTCCGAAGGTGGCGTGCAGGTCGACCTGGCTGCTCACCACCGAGGACAGCACGTGCCGCCCGTCGGCCACCACGGCC
>JALYHE010000190.1 GCA_030776705.1 Actinomycetota bacterium
CCCCCGCCCGGGGTCACGGTCAAGTAGCTCGGCGCCGTGGGCTCGGTCACGGTGACGTTGACCACAACCGCCGACACGCCCGTGGTGGGGACCCCGCCCGGGCCGGTCACGTCGAGGGTGATGGTCTTGCCCGCTCCCACCTTCGCCACCCGACCGTCCTGGCCCGTGCCGACGCGGGTATCGAGGATGCGGGCCGGGCTGACCGGCGTGAAGGTGCCGTTCGGGTGGGGCGCGGGAGCCGGTGCGGGGGCAGGTGCTGGGGCAGGTGCTGGGGCCGGACTTGGGGGATCTGATGGGGCGGGCCCGAGCATGCCCATGTCCACGGGCGTGCCGGCCGTCACGCCCAGGGCTGCGGCGATCGACGGGGGCAGTGGCGCCCCGGCCCCCCGCGCCGGGCTGCCGGGCGGGAGGCGGTAGTCAGGAGTGAGGGAGCCCCCCGTGTCGGAGGCCAGGCCGTGGGCCTCCTGGCCCGTCTTGGCCCGGATCTCGGCCAGGCTGGTGGTGATGATCATGCCCGCCGGCCAGTTGGCCCAGGCCGTGAGCTGGCTCGGCACCGTGGGGGAAGGCCGGTAGTAGGCGTCGTAGTCGGCGGTGACGTTCATGGCCTGCGCCGAGAGCTTCTTGCTGCTGTCCTCGACCCCTAGCAGGCGGACGGACTTGGCGTTGGTGGACGCCAGGACGTTGTTGCGGATCCTTACCCGCTGCACGTTGAACGTCACCTCGGGGTCGGGCACGGGGTAGCGGTTGTCATGGCCCCGAGCCGTCAGGTCGGACGCCGTCCGGGGCCCCTCGTGCACCTGCAGGTTGCGCCGCCGGTTGCCCACCAGGGTGTTGTTCCACACCTCGACGTCGTTGGAGTCGACCACGAGCACGCCGTCGTGGCCGTTGTCCACGGCCAGGTTGGAGGCGATGACGGCCCACGCCGAGAGCTCGTACATGATCCCGTTGGCCTTGTTGCCCCGGGCCACGTTCTTCACGACCCTGGCGCCCTTCACCGACTCGTCGAGCCAGAGCCCCATGCCCAGGTTGTTCTCGGCCACGTTGCCCGACAGGATCACGTTCTGGGAGGTGGTCAGCTTGAACCCGCCCGCCCACTGGGCCGGGTTGAAGTGAGCCAGGTTGTTGCGCGTGAAGCGGTTCCCTTCCACCACCAGCCCGTTGGAGTGATGGGCGTGCAGGCCCGTGATGCCGTTGCCGACCATGGTGTTGTAAGCCACCCGGGCCCCGGAGCCGATGACGCTGAGTCCCGAAGCGGCGTTGTGCTCGAAGACGTTGTTCTCCAGCACGGCGCCGTCGGCGAAGCCCTTGACCGCTCCCAGGCGGTCGAGGTGGGTGGCGTAGTGCTTGAAGCCGATGCCGCGGACCACGCTGCCCGCGGCCTTGTTGAGGTAGAGCGCCTCCCCCAGCACCGACCCCTCCACCAGGTGGCCGGCCGGGTTCGAGCCGATGAACAGCTGGGAGGTGGCGTAGTCCACGTAGAAGCTGCCCGGTCCCACCTCGGCCCGGCTCCCCACCTGCTCGAGGGGCTGGCCGTCGATGAAGACCTGGTCCGGATGGGCGGCCATCGGGAACGACGGGGTGGTGACGTCGGGGCGGCCACCCTGCTTGAAGCGGGCCGTCCAGCCGTCCTTGCGCCACACCGAGCCGTCCTGGACCCAGCCCGACACCGGCTGGCTCCCCACCATCCACGCCGCCTCCCTGGGGTAGGGCTGGATGGTGAGGCGCTTGGACCACACCTCCACCTTCTCCCGGTAGACGCCGCCCCGCATGACGATGGTGGAGCCCGCTGGAGCGGACTTCACGGCGTGGCCCAGGGTCTTCCAGGGGGCGGCGGCGGTTCCCGCCGCCGAGTCGGAGCCCGACGGAGACACGAAGCGAGCCCCGGCCGGCACCGGGTACTCGGTGGTGCCGATGGGGAGGGCACCGGCCTGCCTGTCCATCTGAGTGCCGAGGACGCGGGCCGGTTCGACGCCCCGCCCCCGGCCGGAGCCCGGTTCGGAGAGGTACGGCACCAGCACCGCCATGGCGAGGGCGATGGCGACCAAGGCCAGCAGAGAGCCGCGCCGTTCCGGTGCCGGAGTGATTGGGGGGGCCATACAGCCCTGATGTTTCGGTCCCGCCAGGGACCGTCTTGAGGCTTCTGACCACTTTTAGTGAGTGGCTAGTCACTTTGGGCGGGTAACGGCGCCCCTGGCGCTGGCCTGCCTAGGGAGGGTCAGCCAGGGCCGCCGGCACCTCCCGACCGAGGGCCCGGAGGAGGAGGGCGGTGAGGCGCCGCCCGTAGGCGTCCTGCGAGAAGTGCTCCAGGACGTGGGCCCGCCCGTCTCGGCCCATGGCCAGGCGCAGCTCGCGGTCCTGCTCCAACCTGCGCAGCGCCTCGTAGAGGGCAGCGGGCTCGTTCGGGGGCACGACCAGGCCGGTCCTGCCCTCGATCAGGATCTCCGACGGCCCGCCCGGGCCGGTCGCCACGACGGGTAGGCCCATCACCTGGGCCTCGGCACACACCAGGGAGAACTCCTCCGCCTGCACCGACGGCACCACGGCCACGTCCACGCCCCCGTAGCGGACGTAGGGGTCGGCCTGGAAGCCGTGCCAGTGCACCTGGTCCTCGAGCCCGTACTCGGCGACGAGCCCCTCGAGGTGGGCCTCGAGCGGGCGGTGCTCGGGAAGGGCGTCGCCGCAGAAGTGCAGCCGCCACCGGTGACCGGCGTCCCGGGCCATCCGGGCCGCCTCCAGGAGAACGCCCTGGCCCTTCTTGGGGTGGATTCGCCCCACACAGGTGATGCGCAGCGAGGGGTCCGGAGAAGGCACCGGCGGCGGCTCCAGGGCCTCCACCCCGTTGTGCACCACGAAGCAGCGCCCGGCCAGGGCCGGTTGGTGCTCGGTCAGCCAGTCGCGCGTGAAGCGGGAGTTGCACACGACCACGTCGGCGGACACCCGCAGGACTGCGAGGAGCACCTTGGGCAGCCATGCCGGCGAGACGGGGCGCTCGTGGACGTGCACCACGTGAACCGCTCCCCAGAGGAGCTTCAGGGCCGGCCCGAGGGGAGCCGCCAGGGTGTTCGAGTACACGAGGGCGAATCGGCCCTCCCTGTGAGCACGCCGGAGGCGAGCCAGGGAGGACAGGCACCGCCACACCCAGGGCAGGAAGCCGGACGGGGTCAGATGCCGGCGGCGCAGGGCGTAGTCGGGCAGTGAGACGACCTCGGACGCCATGGCCTCGAACTGGGCCAGGCCCGCACCGCCGGCGGGGACGGCCACCGTGACGTCGAGCTCCCGGACCATCGCCGGCATGGCCTGGAGCAGGGCCCGGTCGGAGCCGTACAGCTCGGCGCTCGACGCCACGACCAGCATCCGAGGCCGGTCGACCGGTGAGCCGCGCCGGGCCCGGTCGCGGCTCACGCTCACCGCTGCCAGCCGAGGTCCACGTCGAGAAAGGCGGAAAGCCTCTCGTTGTGGGGCCCGAAGCGTTGCTCCAAGTCGCGGCGGGCGGCCGTCGGCATGTCGGCGCGGGGAGCTGCGTTCCACACCCGGGCGTCCTGCAGCGGGACAGGCTCGAGGCCGAGGTGGGCCAGGGCCCGGTCGCAGGTGCCTTGCGGGTCGCGGTAGAGATCCTCGCTGCGCAGGACGAGGACCTGCTCGGCGGAGAAGGCCCGCATCCAGCGCTCGAGCCCGGGCAGGTACTCGCTCTGGGTGGCGTAGGACTGGTGCTCGTGGGCGAAGCTGCGGTATGAGGGGTCGGCGGCCATCCGGTCGGCCTCCCCAGCCAGCCGGTGGGGCTCGGCCGCCAGCGCCTCCTCGAAGCCCAGCGTCTCCACGCCGTTCCGGCGCTGCTCGCTGTAATGGGAGTAGGTCCGCTCCACCGGGTCTCGCAACAAGGCGATGATGCGCGCCCTGGGGACGGCGCTGGCGGCCCGGGCCGCGGCATGGGGGTGGAAGAGGTAGTACGGCGAGCTCTCCCCCGCTACCACCGGACCGCCCGCCCTGCCCTCGGCCCGCCGCCGCGCCACCACCGAGGGGAAGTGGGAGCGGTACCAGGCCCGGCCGTGGCGGTAGCCGGTGTCGAAGTAGTGGACCCCCTTCATGTCCTCGCGCATGGGCAGCAGCCGAGCCGAGGGGAAGAGAGGGAGCACCCCAGGGTGCTGGGCCAGGTACCGGAACAGCGAGGTCGTGCCCCCCCGCTTGGTGCCGATGATGAGGAAGTCAGGAAGGGGCCGAAGCGGCGCCGTCCCCGTCCCGAAAAGCCGCACGGCCTGCTTGCCGGCTCCACGGGCGGCCCGGACCAGCGCGTCCCTCGGCGCGTCCACGGCGCGCCACGGTAGCCCCGGGCACCCACGGCCAGTGAGGGCCTACCGCAACCTGTGGGGCGGTGTGCCCCGGGCCGGCTCAGGTGGCCACGTAGAAGGAGACGCCCTCGTAGGACGAGCCGGAGGCCATGGCCGAGTCCCGCTCGGTGACCGAGGTGGGCGTGCCGGGGGACGAGACGGTCAGCCGGTGAGGCCGGCCCCCTTGAGGGCTCCCCGGTTGACCTTGACGCCCGCGGCGACCCCGATGGCCGAGGCGACGTCAGACGGAAGGGGGTCGCCGCTGCCCAGGGCCGGGCTTCCCGCCTTCAGGTTGTAGTTCCCGTTGGCCTCGTCCACGTAGTAGGGGGAGGTGGTCCAGTTGTCGTAGGACATCCCGTTCCCCTCCCGCCCGGTGCCCGTGCGCAGCGCCGCCATGGTGGTGTAGGTGCTGGCCGACGACGTGAGCCTGACCCAGTAGGCGAAGTTGTAGGGGACGTTGGCCGACTTGCGCCAGTACCCGTCGTAGTTGAGCTGCGCGATCATCTCCGCCGCCCCCACCTGCTTGGGGTAGTTCGAGTCGTACGTGTGCAGGATCGGGCCCTTGTTGGAGCCAGTGGACACCGACATGAGGTTGTTCTTTATGTACACGTTCTTGGTGTCCCAGGTGATGCCCTTGAGCAGCTCGGCCGAGTCGGTGTTCTTCCGGGAGTCCTCGTATACGCCCACTTGATGGGTGCCGTTGTTGTGCAGGGTGTTGTTGAAGGCCCGGACGTCGGTGGATCCGCTGATCTTGAGGCCGATCTGGCCGTTGCCCACCACCACGTTCGAGGCGATGATCCCCTTGGTGGAGATCTCGAAGGAGATGCCCTGGGTGGCGTTCATCCGCGACAGGTTGTTGACGATCGTGGCGTTGTAACACGACTCGTCGCACCAGATACCGGTGCCGTGGTTGGCCACGAAGCGGTTGTTCCTAATCACCACGCCGTCGCTACGGACGATCTTCACCCCGGCGTTGCTCGACACCGAGCTGCCGGTGATGGAGAAGCGCTCCTGGTTGCTGTACACCACCCGGTTGCCCTCGAGCAGGGCGCGGTGGGCCTTGTGGCCGGTGATCCCGGTGAAGCCGTTGTAGAGGAAGGTGCTGCCCCGCACCACCGGCCCGGGACCGTACAGAGCCACGCCGCGGGAGGCGCTCCAGGCGAAGACGTCCTTCTCGAAGGTGATGTTGCCGGTGTTGGCCACCGCGATGGCGGGCACGTCGGGGTTCCAGTTGGGCGAGTAGTGGGCCATGCCGATGCCTCGGACCGTGCTCCCCGCCGCGTTGCTGGTGTTGAACTGCAGGCCGATCCTACGGGTGGACGCTTCCATGAACTTGCCGGTGGGGTCCGTCCCCACGTACAGCTTGTCGGCGCCGTAGTCCACGTAGAACCTGCCCGCCGTCACCGCCGACAGGCTGGCCACCTGGGCCAGAGGGGCGCCGTTGGCGAAGACCATGTCCGGCTTCCCGGCGTTCGGGTAGGCGGGGTCGATGGCCTTGGGGTCGTAGCAGTTCTGACAGAACTCCGTCTTCCAGCCCGTCTTGACCCACACGGTGCCCGACTTGACCCAGCCGGTGACGACGTCGCTGCCCTTCATCCATACCTTCTCGTAGGGGTAGGGCTGCAGCGTGATCTTCTTGGTGACGTTGGGCAGCGCCTCCCGGTAGGTGCCCCCCCGGACGACGATCGTGCCTCCCCAGGCCACCTTGGAGAGCGCCTTGTTCAGGGTGCGCAGGGGCGAGGCCTTGGTGCCGGGGTTGCCGTCGTTGCCCGAGTTGGCCACGAACACCGCACCAGTGGGGATCGGATAGTTCGTGTCGGGGATGACGGGCTGCTCGTAGGTGGCGGCATCGGCCGGCGGTGCAGGCGCCAGCAGCACCAGCGCGGCGGCCAGCACGGCCATGGCCAGGGCCAGAGAGGGGAGCCGCCGGAGCAGCTGGGCGCGCAGAGCACGAGAGGCGTTCGATGAGGTCACGCTCGCTCCTTCAAGAGGGCTCGTGCCAAGGGGCACACGGACGGCGGCGGGGCGGCCGCCCCTGTCTAGTTATCGCGTGGCGCACGGGTCAAGTGCCCCTTCAGGACGCTCACCACCAGGGCCAAGTCACGGTCCGTGGTTCGCCGATACATGGCCGTGCGCAGAGTGGCTAGGCTCTGTCCCAGGCCATACCGAACCTTTCCCAGCGAGCGCAACCTGGCCACTCACCTCACCGTGGCGTCGTTGCAGCAGGTCGCCGGTAGGCCGACGACGAAGACCGACGAGCGCAGCTGGAGGGGCGGACAGGCGCACATGGGCGCGTTTTGCCAACGGGGACGGTTGGTGCGCGGCCTGGCCGCCTACAGCCTGGCCGCCGGCGTGGCCGTGGCCACCCTGGTGCCCGCCGGGGCAACCTCCCTCCCGCTGCGGCTGCAGAGGGCGGCGGCACTCACCTTCGTGGTCAACTCCACCGGCGACCAGGCCGACGCCGTAGGCAACGGCGTGTGCGCCACGGCGGCGGGCACCTGCACCCTGCGGGCGGCGCTGAGCGAGGCCAACCGCAACCCCGGCCACGACACGGTGGCCTTCG
>JALYHE010000191.1 GCA_030776705.1 Actinomycetota bacterium
ATGCTCGAGGAGCTGCGCAAGGTCATTCCCTCGTTCCTCAAGCGGGTGGACCAACCCCAGCGCGGAGTGGCCTGGTCGTCGTACCAGGAGGCCAACCGCCATGCCATGGAGGAGGTGGCCCAGCTCCTTCTGGGGGGGGAGGAGCCCGAGCCCCGGCCCATGGTCACCCTCGTCGACTTCGACGCCGACGGCGAAGACAAGCTCGTGGCCGCCATGCTCTACCCCTACACGCACCTGCCCGAGGACCAGGTGCTGGCCCGGGTCAGGCGCCTCTCCGCCGACGAGAAGCTGGCCGTGGTACGGGCCTACGTAGGGGAGAGGTCCAACCGCCGGCACAAGCCCGGGCGGGCCCTCGAGCGGGTCGGCTACCGCTTCGACGTGCTCTCCGACTACGGCGCCTTCCGGGACCTCCAGCGCCACCGCCTGCTCACCATCGAGTGGCAGGCGCTCTCGCCCCGGCACGGCTACTCCCGGCCCGAGACGGTGGAGGCGGCGGGGTTGGCCGACCGCTTCGACGAGGCCATGGAACGCTCGGCCGCGCTGTACGACGCCATGGCCGGTCTATTCCCGGCCCAGGCCTCCTACGCCGTGGCTCTGGCCTACCGGGTGCGCTACGCCATGCAGCTCAACGTCCGCTCCGCCATGCACGTGCTCGAGCTGCGCACCGGTCCCCAGGGCCATCCCGAGTACCGCCGGGTCTGCCAGGAGATGCACCGCCTCATCGCCGAGGAGGCCGGCCACCGGGCCGTGGCCGAGATGATGCGCTTCGTGGACCACGGCGCCCACGGGCTCGAGCGCCTCGACGCCGAGCGCAGGGCCGAGGCCCGCCGGACCGCTCGCGCCTAGCCCCTCAGTCGGGGAGCACCACCGTCTTCAGCACCGTGCACTCGTCGATCGAGTAGCCCAGGCCCTCGCGCCCGATGCCCGAGTCGGGCTTGCGCCCGCCGAAGGGGAAGTGGCCCACGCCGTGCTTGGGTGCGTCGTTCACGGTGACCTGGCCGCACTCCAGGGCCCGGGCCGCGTACCACGCCTTCTCGAGGTCCGAGGTGAACACGGCCGAGTCGA
This sequence comes from Actinomycetota bacterium, assembly GCA_030776705.1. Taxonomy (GTDB): domain Bacteria; phylum Actinomycetota; class Acidimicrobiia; order Acidimicrobiales; genus JALYHE01. Next base: position 1,066 of record JALYHE010000191.1, read on the forward strand.
GGCCGTAGCGCGAGCGGTTGGCCACCTCCAGGGCGTGCTCCACGTCGTCGACGCGGACCACGGTGAGCACCGGCCCGAACGTCTCCTCCCAGACGATCTCGGCGTCGAGGGGGACGTCGGCCAGCACGGTGGGCTGGTGGTAGGCGTCTGCGGCCTGGCCCCCGACCAGGACGGTGGCCCCCTTGCCGGCCGCGTCCTCGACCAGGTCGTTCACCCGGGCCGCCTCGCTGTCGCTCACCATCGGGCCCACCCGCACGCCCTCGGCCCGGGGGTCGCCCACGGGCCAGGTCTCGGCCTCTTTCACGGCCCGCTCCACGAAGGCGTCGTACACCGCGTCCTCCACCAGCACCCGGCTGATGGCGTCGCAGCGCTGACCGGCGTTGTTGAACGCGCCGAGCACGCACTTCTCGACCGCGGTGTCGAGGTCGGCGTCGGACAGCACCAGGGCGGCGGCGTTCCCGCCCAGCTCCATGTGGATCGGCTTGGCCACGGCGGCGGCGGCCATCTTGTGCCCGGCCGAGGTCGAGCCCGTGAAGGACACCATGGAGACGTCCGGGTGGGAGGCCAGCTGCTCGCCCATCTCGCCACCGGGCCCGGTGATCACGTTCAGGGCCCCGGCCGGCAGGCCCGCCTCCTCCATGACCCGGGCGAACATCAGCAGGGGAATGGGGTCGGCGGAGGGCGCCTTGGCCACGACCGTGTTCCCCGCCGCCAGGGCGGGGATGATCTTGGAGGCGGCGAGGAACAGCGGATAGTTGAACGGCCCCACCGCCGCTACGGTGCCCACCGGCTCCCGCAGCACAACCCCGGACTTGCCGGCCGTGTCGGAGATCCAATCGCCGGGGAGGTACTCGCCGAAGATCTTGCGGACCTCCTCGCGTACCAGCTCCAGGCGCATCCGGGTGGCCTTGACCTCGCTCTGGGCCTGCTCGCCGGTCTTGCCCAGGTTGACCACGATGGCCGACGCCACGGCCTCGTCGTTGCTCCCGAGGATCTCGCCGGCCCGCTCGCAGATGGCCAGGCGCTCGGCGGCGGGCATGGACCGGAACTCGGCCCGGGCATCGCGGGCCGATGCGATGGCGGCCTCCACGTCCTCGCTGCCTCCCTGCTGGGCCCGGGCGATGAGGCTGCCGTCGATGGGCGAGCTCACGTCGAACACCTCGCCGGTGCGGGCCGGCTGCCATCGGCCCCCGATCAGCAGGCCGAAGGTGGGCACGTCCTGGTCGGAGTCGAGCACCAGGGGGCCGAAGAGCTCGGGGACCTCGACGGTCACCGGCTGGTCGGCACGGGTGACCCAGTCCGGCAGGGCCATGGACACACCTCCAGGGTGAGCGGGTAGGCCAGCCTAGATGAGGGGACACGGAGGACCGACTTGTTGCTGCTGTGAACAGCGGGGTTGATGGGACTGTTGTTGCCAAAGTAGCCTATGTAGTCCGGGCGGGAGGAGGTGATGGGGAATGCGCCGTTGGCGCGCCGCTGCAGCGTTGTTGGGACTGGTGGTGGCCGGGCAGGCTCACGTGAGCGGGCCGTGGAGCCGTACGGGCACCTACGTCGTGCGACGAGGCGAGTCGCTGTCCCTGGTGGCCAGGCGCATCGGCGTGCCCGTGCGTGACCTGGCCCGGGTCAACAAAATCTCCAACCCCCACTACGTCCGCAGGGGCCGGGTGCTGGTGATCCCGCCCGAGCGCCGGAGGCCGGCCCGAGCCGCCCGCAGGGGCCGGGCCCGGGTCCGGGTCCAGCCGCCCGTGCCCTCGCCGGTGGTCGTCTACGGCGGCGGGCGTCGCTACCGGGTCCGCCGCGGTGACTCCCTTGCTGTGGTCGCCGCCCGGCACGGGACCACGGTCCGGGCTCTCATGCGGGCCAACGGCCTGAGGAGCTCGCGCAGCCTCCCAGTCGGCAGGAGCCTGCGGATCCCCTCCGGGGGCTGGACCTGTCCGGTCCGGGGTCGAGTCGACTTCGCCGACGGCTGGAACCACCTCCGTGCCGGCGGCCGCCGCCACGTGGGCACCGACCTGTTCGCCTTCCGGGGGACGCCCGTCGTGGCCAACGTCAGTGGCGTCCTCGAGTACTCCTCGGGCAGCCGGGCCGGGTTGGGCTACCGGCTCCGCGGCGACGACGGCAACACCTACTACGGCGCCCACCTCCACTCGCTGGTGTCGCGCCCCGGTCGCATCGCCCGTGGGGCCGTCATCGGCACCGTGGGCAGCACGGGCAACGCCAGGGGGACCACGCCCCACCTGCACTTCGAGATCCGACCTGGAGGAGGAGGCCCCGTGAACCCCGTACACACCCTGAGGCGCTGGTGCTGAGGCGAGCCCGCGGCGCCGCGGCCGTCGTCGCCGTGGTGGCCCTGGTGGGGGGGGCCCAGGCCGCCACCGGCCCAGGCTCGGGCGGGCCACGCCACGTGGTCTCACGGGGGGAGACGCTGTCCGAGCTGGCTGCCCGGGCCGGCGTCAGCACGACCCAACTGGCCCAGGCCAACCGGATCCCGGATCCCGACCGCATCCGGGCCGGCCAGCGCC
>JALYHE010000192.1 GCA_030776705.1 Actinomycetota bacterium
ACCAGGTGCCTTCGAAGGCGGTGCCCAGCTCCGTCTGGAGGACTCGGAGCAGTCCCAGCACCACCAGGACCAGCCCCACGCTCAACACGGCCGAGCCGGCCAGCCCGAACCCGACGAAGCGACCCAGGTTCCGGATGGGGCCGACGGTCTCCTGCTTGAGATAGGACACCACCATCTGCCACAGGTCGCGGACCAGAGCGGGGAGCCCACGCCCCTGGTCTGCCTGACGGTTCGTGGTTGCGCGAGAGACGGCCATGGCCGCGACTGCTTATCCGCCTCCGTCGGGTCACGCAAGGACCAGGGGGTCTAGGGCCCCAACCCGGTCGGCGGCGGTGCGTCGGGATAGCGCGCCAGGACGGCCCCCAGCTGCTCCTGGAGGGCTCGTCCGGCGGCGTCGCTGGTCGGGCCGTTGACGAGGAGCGCGAAGGCCAGGTCGTCCCCACCCGGGACGGCGATGTAGCCGGTGAGGCCCGTCACGTTGTCGAGGGTTCCGGTCTTGGCCCGCAACCGCCCCGCGGCCGGGTTGCCGGCGAACCGCCTGGCCAGCGTGCCCGTCCGGGCCGCGACCGGGAACCCCGAGGCCAGGGCCCCTGAAGGGCCCCCTGCCTCCAGCGCCGCCATGAGGAGCGAGCAGCTGGCCCGGTCCCCACGGTCCAGGCCCGACCCGTCCACTGCTACCAGGTCGGCGACGGGCAGACCGGCGCCGGCGAGCGTCTCGCGCACGACCGCGACTCCGGCCCTGGTGCTGCCCTCGCCCCCGAAGCGATGGCCGAGCTCCTTCACCAGCAGCTCGGCCGTGAGGTTGTCGCTGTCACGGAGCATCTGGCCCACCACCTCCCGCATGGGCGGTGAGGAGACCCTGGCGACCACCGCGGCCCCGGCCGGTGCCACTCCCTCGGCTGGGGCGCCGGCCACGACCACGCCTCTGGCCCGGAGCAGGTTGGTGAGCACGGTCGCGGCCACGCCGTCGGGTTGGGGGCTGGCCAGGCGCCTCGGTCCCACTTGGGCGAAGCCGTCGTTCAGGCTGAGGGCGCTGGCGGGCCCGACCTGGCCGCTGGCGGCGTAGGCCGGCTTCCAGGTGGGCACGTAGCGCTGTACGTCGTAGCGGGTCTCGTCGCCGATCACGCCGCCCACGACGTGGCGGACACCAGAGGCCACTAAGGCGTCGGCCAGCGGCTCGAACGCCGTGTACACCGGAGGCTGGTCGGGCGCCGATGCCGCGAAGTCGGCTGTGGCCAGGAGGGGGTCGCCGCCACCTACCAGCCACAGGGGTCCGCCGACCACGCCGCCCGGGGCCAGCGGTTGGGCCGCCCTCACCTCGGTGACCAGGCGCTCGTCCTCCCCCATCCTGCTCAGCACCGCCTGGCCGGTGAGCACCTTCAACGTCGACGCCGGGATCAGGCTCCGGTCGGCGCCCCGCTCGAAGATGGGCCGGGCGCCCTGTCTAACGGTCAGGCACGACTGGTCGCGGCCCGCCCCGAGGAGCGGCCCGGCCAGGATCACCTGCAGGTTGGCGCGCAGGCGGGTGTCGGCCACCACCCGGGAGACGACGCCCGGCGCTCTTCGGGCGCTCAGCACGGGAACCCGCAGAGGTGGCCCGTGGGCCTCCTCGCCCTCCTCCGCCGGCGCGGGAACCCGGAGCGCCAGCGCCGCGGAGGATGCGGTGAGCAGGACGAGGAACACCGGCAGCAGCCAGCGCGGCATGGCCGACGAGGTTAGAGGCGGGCCTCGTCCCCCTCACGGTCGCGCCGCGGTTAGGGTCGGTCGAGACCATGACGAGCAGCCCGGAGTACGCGTCCGACGGCACCACGCTGGTGGAGGTCATCCGGCGGCTCGAGGCCGAGGGCTACGTGTCGCAGATGGCCGCCGAGGAGGGCGGTCTCATCCGCTGCTTCAGCTGTCATCGGGACAGCCCTGCCGCTGACGTCCACCTCCATGACCTCAGGCGGACGGAGGGCGCCTCCGACCCTGCCGACATGGTGGCGGTGGCTGCCCTCATCTGCCCGAGGTGCGGTGCCATGGGGACCGTGGCCCTCAAGTTCGGCCCGGACGCCAGCCCCGAGGAGGACCAGGCGCTGCGCCTCCTCGACGACGTCCACCGCGGGCACGGAGGGACCCAGGCCTAGGGCTAGGCACGGGCGACCTCAAGCACCCCTGGGCCTGCGCCGATGCTTCCTCCGTGGCGAACTCGCCTGCTGCCGCGTCCGTCTTTCCCTCACGGCTACCGGGTCGCTGGCTGGCGCTGGGCCAGTCGGACGAGCCCGATGCAGGCGGCGCCGGTGCCAGGGCGGCCCGCCGGGCCCTGGCTCACGCCGACGCCAAGCTCCTGGTGGTGTTCTGCTCGGAGGCCTACGACCTCGACCGGCTCCTCGCCGCCGTGAACGAGGAGTCCGGCCAGGTGCCGCTCGTCGGCTGCTCGACGGCGGGCGAGATCGGCACCAGCGGGCCGGGTGACGCCGGGGTGGTTGTCATGGCCCTGGGCGGTGCCGACTTCACGGTCCGCACCGCGGTGGCGCCGGGCGCCTCTGGCGACCTGCGCGGAGCCGGGGCCACGGTGGCCGCTTGCGTCGACGGGGTGGCGCACAGGCCCCACCGGGTGCTGCTCCTGCTCAGCGACGGGCTGGCGGGCGACCAGCAGGAGGTGGTGCGAGGGGCCTATGGCGTGGTCGGTGCCGAGGTGCCGCTGGTGGGAGGCTGCGCCGGGGACGGCCTCAAGATGAGGCGGACCTTCCAGTTCCACGGCTCCACAGTGCTCCACGACGCCGTGGTGGGAGCAGCGCTGGGCTCGGAGGGCTCATTGGGCATCGGCGTCAGCCACGGCTGGAGGCGGGTCGGCGCGCCCATGGTCGTGACCGGCAGCTCTGGCACCCGAGTGCACTCCCTCGACGAGGAGCCCGCCCTCGACGTCTACCTGGAGAGGCTGGAGGCGCCGGCCGAGGTACGCACGGACCCGGGCTCCTTCACCCGCTTTGCCCTCACCCACCCGCTGGGAATTAGCCGCCGCAGCGGTGAGGAGGTGCGCTTCATCGCCGACGCCGACTTCGACGACCGCTCCATCGGCTGCATCGCCGAGGTGCCCCAGGGGGGGCTGGCCTGGATCATGGAGGGCGACGAGGACTCCGTCCTCCAGGCCAGCGACGACGCCTGTGAAGCGGCCGTGGGCGACCTGGACGGCCGGCCGCCGCTCGGCTTCCTGGCCTTCGACTGCATCGCCCGCCGGGGGGTGCTCGGGGACGTCGGCATCCGCCGCGAGATCGAGCGCATCTCGGCCCACGCCGGGGGAGCGCCCGTCGCCGGCTTCTACACCTACGGGGAGATCGCCCGGGTCGGCGGCGCCGGTGGGTTCCACAACCAGACGCTGGTCGTCCTGGCCCTGGGGTGAGCGTGCACGTCGACAGCACGTGGCTGACCCAGCAGCTCACCGAGTTCCTGGCCTTCGCCTCGTCGTTCTCCGACGAGGCCGCGGCCCTGCAGGGCGCCGTGGAGCGGTCCACGGAGGCGTTCGAGGCCGAGGCGGGAGCCCTGGTGGGCGCCGACCGGGTAATCACCTCGTTCGGCTTCCCCCGTGGCCAGAGGCCCGACGCGGCCCTCCTCGACGTCGCCGCCGGCACCGCCGACCGCCTTGTCATCCCCGGGGCCGGCGAATGCTGGACCCTCGTCGCCCCGGTGACCGACCCGGACAGCCGTCTGGTGCTGACCCGCCTCGACAGCCCCTTCACCCCCGAGGAGCGCACCTTGCTGCGAGGAATGGCCCGGGTGCTGGGGCTCTCCGTCACCGCGCTAGGGACCCTCGAGGGGGAGCGCCGGCTGCGTCAGCACAGCCAGGAGCAGGCCGACGAGAACGCCCACCTGGTGGCGTCGCTCCAGGAACGCCAGGTCCTGTTCGAGCGCCTGTCACGGATCCAGCGGTCGATCTCCTCGCGGGTCCCCCTGGGCGACGTCCTCGACGCCATCGCGACCTCCGCCGCCGAGCTCCTCGGCGACGAGGTGGTGGGCCTGCGCCTGCTGGACCCCGACGACCCCGGCTTCACCACGATGGTGTCCTCTTTCGGTGTGCCCGTGGACGTGGCCGCCGCCACCCGCCGAACCCCCCTGGACCTGGGGGTGGGAGGACAGGCCATCGCCGAGGACCGCCTCGTGGTGACGGGGGACTACGCAGCCTGGTCCCAGCCCATACCCGAGTTCGCCCGCGAAGGCCTCCACGCCGCCATGGCGGCACCGGTGCACGGCAACGGGAGGGTGATCGGCAGCCTCGTGGTCGCCTCCCGCCGGGAGGGACGCACCTACAGCCCGACCGAGCAGGAGATCCTCGCTGCCTTCGCCGACCATGCCGGGCTCGCACTGAACGACGCCCGCACCGCGGAGGCGCTACGCCAGGCTCTGGCCGACGCCACCCATCAGGCCCTGAACGACTCTCTGACCGGTCTCCCCAACCGGGCCCTTCTCCTCGACCGGCTCGAGCACGCCCGGGAGCGGACCGGTCGGACCGGCGCCGACATCGCCGTGCTGTTCGTGGACCTCGACGACTTCAAGCTGGTGAACGACGCCTTGGGCCACGCCGTGGGCGACCAGCTTCTCCGGTCGGTGGCCGAGCGGGTGCGGACCTGCCTGCGGGTGGCCGACACCGCGGCCCGCCTCGGTGGCGACGAGTTCGCCGTCCTCCTGGAGGACCTGTCCCAGCCGGAGGACGCCGTCGTCGTCGCCGAGCGGATCCTCCAGGCCCTGGACGAGCCGTTGCAGGTCGAAGGTCAGCCGCTGTTCGCCAACGCCAGCATCGGAATCGCCTTCGGCTCGTGCGGCGAACTGGGGGCCGGGGAGCTGCTGAGGCACGCCGACATCGCCATGTACCGGGCCAAGGCGGCGGGGAAGGCCCGCTACGTGGTGTTCGAGGCAGCCATGCAAGAGGCCATCAGGGCGCGGGCCGAGCTCGAAGTCGACCTGCGACAAGCCATAGAGCGGCAAGAGTTGAGCGTGCACTACCAACCGATCGTCCATCTCGGCTCCCGGTCGATCTGTGCCGTGGAGGCCCTGGCCCGTTGGGACCACCCGCTGCGAGGGACGCTGTCGCCGGCGGACTTCATTCCGGTGGCCGAGCAGAGCGGCCTCATCATCCCGCTGGGCCGCTGGGTGCTCGAGCGAGCGTGCCGCCAGGCGGTCCAGTGGCAGGACCTCTTCCGCTTCGACCCACCCCTCACCGTGAGCGTGAACCTCTCCGCCCGCCAGCTCCACCAGCCCGGCGTCGTGGCCGACGTGGCCGCGGCTTTGAGCCGGTCGGGACTCGATCCCTCCAGATTGGTGCTGGAGATCACCGAGAGCGTCCTGATGCAGGACTCCGACGACACGGTGAGCAGGCTGTGGGAGCTGAAGAAGAGCGGTGTACGCCTGGCCATCGACGACTTCGGCACCGGCTACTCCTCCCTCGGCTACCTGCGCCATCTCCCCGTCGACATCCTGAAGATCGACAAGACGTTCGTCGACGGCCTCGGCCGGCCGGACGAAGGCCCTCTGGGTGAGGCGGTGGTGAACCTGGGCAACACGCTGGGCCTCACCACGGTTGCCGAAGGCGTCGAGGGCGACGAGCAGCTCGAGCGCCTCGAGGCGCTCGGCTGCTCGCTGGCCCAGGGTTACCTCTTCTCGCCACCGGTCCCGCCGGAGGCGGCGGCCAGGCTGCTGGCTCGCCAGAGCGTGGGGATGGTGCCGGTCGGCGGGTAGGGGGATCCGGGGCCTAGGGCTCCAAGGCGGCCCGGAACAGCGATCGCAGGTGCTGGAGGCGCTTCTCCATGGCCTCGGTGGCAAGCGGGTCCCGGTCCAGCAGCGCCTCGAGGAAGGGCACGTCGCTGAAGTAGCTGAGGAGGGCCCAGTACCCGGTGAGCAGCATCTGCTCCGGGTCATGGCGGCGGAAGCGCCCGGCGTCCATCTCCTTCTCGAAGAACACGGTGGCCCGGTCGAACAGCGGCCTCAGGGCCTGGCCGAGGTCGATCACGTTGTGGCTGTCGTCGTCGAGCGCGGCCCGGCGGACGAGGCGCACGAAGTCTGGGTTCTCGGCGAAGAACCTGAAGCCGGCGGTGAGCACGCGGTCCACCTGGGCCCAACCGTCCTTGGGCGCCTGGATGGCCTCCTGCACCCTGGCGAACCAGTCCGCCAGGGTGACCTCGAAGACGTCCTGGTACAGGGACTCCTTGGAGGGAAAGTGGTGCAGGAGGCTCGGGCGGCGGATGCCCACCGCGGCGGCGATGTCGTTGAGCGAGGTCCCGTCGTAGCCGTGGTGGGCGAACAGCCGTAGCGCCTCGGACAGGATCACCGCCCGGGTGGACGGTGTCGCCGACACTGCCATGCGACAACCGTACCGGGCGGCGCCTCGGTCGGCGCCCGGTCTGCCTACCGACTGGTAGGTAGGCGCTGCTACCGTGGGCCGATGACCTCGTTCGGGATTGCCCTCGTGGCGGGCTTCGCCATCTCCCAGCTCGCCATCGTCGTCACCACCGTCTACCTGCACCGCACGTTGTCCCACCGCGCCCTCACCCTCTCGCCCAGGCTGGCGTGGGGGATGCGCCTCGTCCTCTGGACCACCACCGGCATCCGGCCTCGGCAGTGGGTCGCCGTGCACCGCAAGCACCACGCCTTCACCGACGTAGAGGGAGACCCGCACTCGCCCTTGCTGGAGGGCTTCGCCATGGTGCAGTTCGGCAACGTGGCGCTGTACCGCCGGGTTGCCAACGACAAGGAGGTGGTGGCCCGCTACGCCCGGGACCTTCCCCCGGACCGTTGGGACCGGGCCCTGTTCGACCACGCTCTGGCCGGCCTCGCCGTCGGCATAGGCATCCTCGTGCTCTTCCTCGGGCTGTGGCCGGGCCTGGTCGCGGCCGGGTTCCACACCGTCACCTACCTGGTGCTGAGCGCCGCCGTCAACGCCATCGGGCACTACTACGGGCAGCGGCCCCAGGCCAACACGGCCCGGAACAGCCAGTGGCTGGCGTGGCTGACGGTGGGCGAGGGCCTCCACAACAACCACCACGCCGCTCCCACCTCGGCCCGCTTCTCGCTGCGGCGGGGCGAGGTCGACTTGGGCTGGTGGATCGTGCGCCTCCTCGAGCGCGCCGGCTGGGCGCAGGTCCGCCACCGAGAGGTGAAGCTCAAGCAACCCGCCGCGGCGTAGCCTGGCCCCGGCCCGGGAGGCGAGAATGAAGGCATGGACATCGTCTCCGCCCTCTTCTGCGAGGGCATCGACCTCCGGCAGGTGCCCGGCCCCGCCACCCGCATCGACCTCTCGGGCGTCATGTTCTCCCTGCCTGCGCCCAGCGCTCCTCCCGTCACCATCACTCCGCACCTCGTCGTGTTGATCCGCTGCCGCCCCGAGGAGGGGGGGAGCGGTGTGCTGGAGGTGGTGTTCAGGGACGAGGCCGGCACGGAGGTGGCCCGCAACGCCTCCCCGTTCAACGTGGAGCCGGGCAAGTTCACCTACCGCCTCGTCAGGGGCGAGCTGACCTACGAGACCCTGGGCACCGTGGAGGCCCACTGCCGGGTGGACCAGGGACCCACCACCACCGTTCCCCTCACCCTCCTGCCCCCGGTCTAGCCGTGCCCTTCGCCGCCGCCCTGTCGTTGCACCCCCTTGCGCCCCAGGCCGTGGGCGAGGTGGCCGGTCAGGTGCTCGAGGAGCTCGGGCCCTCACCGGACCTGGCCATGCTCTTCGTGACGCCGCCCCACGCCGGTGCCCTGGAGGACGCCGCCAAGGTGGTGGCCTCGGCGCTGGCTCCGTCGGCGTTCCTGGGCTGCGCCGCCGTATCGGTGGTGGGCACGGGCCGGGAGGTGGAGGAGGAGCCGGCGGTGAGCCTCTGGGCGGCGCGCTTCGGGCCCACGGCCCCCGTGCGTCTCGAGGCCCCGCTCGGTGGCGAGGGGACGACGCTGTCGGGCTGGCCCGACGACCTGGGCTTCGAGCCCGAGGCCCTACTGCTCGTGGCCGACCCCTTCTCCTTCCCCGTGGAAACCTTCTACGAGCAGCTGGCCGGCCGCCATCCGGGGCTGCCCGTGATCGGCGGCAACGCCTCCGCCGCCCGTGGCCCGGGCGGGAACCGCCTCGTCCTGGGTGACCGGGTGTTCTCCTCCGGAGCCGTGGGCGCCTTCCTGGGGCCGGGGATCGAGGTGGACACGGTGGTCTCACAGGGGTGCCGGCCCATCGGCCAGCCCTACGTGGTGACCAAGGCCGACGGCAACGTGGTGTACGAGCTGGGCGGCGAGCCCGCTCTCCATCGCCTGGTGGGCATGGCCACGTCCGGGATGCCCGAGGAGGACGTCCGACTGATCGACCGGGGCCTGCACCTGGGACAGGTGATCGACGAGCACAAGCTGGAGTTCGGCCGCGGCGACTTCCTCGTCCGCAACGTCGTGGGGGCCGACAGGGACAGTGGCGCCATCGCCGTCAACGACGTGGTGAGCGTGGGCACCACCGTGCAGTTCCACGTTCGAGACGCCAACACGGCCGACGAGGACCTCCAGCAGCTCCTGCACGGCCACCACGCCGACGGGGCCCTGCTCTTCACGTGCAACGGCCGCGGGGTGCGCCTGTTCGGCTCCCCGCACCACGACGCCGCCGTGGTGGAGGACCACGTGGGGGCCCCCACGGCAGGGTTCTTCGCCGCCGGGGAGTTCGGACCGGTGGGCGGGCGCAACTTCGTGCACGGCTTCACCGCGTCGATCGCCCTGCTCCGGGAGCGGGCCGGCCAGCATCAGGGCTCCCGTCACGACGGGGAATAGGGTGGTCCCGTGACCAGGCTTCGGCGGCTCTTCGAGGAGCAGGCCCAGAGCCCCTGGCTCGACAACCTCACCCGGCCCATGCTCCTCGAGGGCGTCCTCCGGCGCCTGGTGGACCAGGGCGTGCGGGGCGTCACCTCCAATCCCACGATCTTCCAGAAGGCCGTGTCCCTCGGCCCGTACTACGACGAGCAGTTCGCCTCGCTCGCCACCGCCCATCCCGTGGAGGACGCCTACTGGGGCCTGGTGATGCGCGACGTCACCGACGCCCTCGACGTCCTCGCCCCGCTGTACGCCGACAGCGCCGGCACCGACGGCTTCGTGTCCCTCGAGGTGTCACCCGCCATCGCCGACGACGCCGACTCCACCGTCCAGGCCGCCCGCTGGCTCCACAGCCGCGTCGACCGGCCCAACCTGCTGGTCAAGATCCCCGCCACGGCCGCTGGCCTCCCGGCCATCCGGCGCACCATCTCGGAGGGGAACAGCGTCAACGTCACCCTCATCTTCGGCCTCGACCGCTACGACGAGGTCATCGAGGCCTACCTGGCCGGGCTGGAGGACCGCCTGGCTGCGGGTATCGACGGCGGCGACGACCTGTCCGGGATCCACAGCGTGGCCTCATTCTTCGTGAGCCGGGTGGACACCGAGGCCGACCGGCGCCTGGAGGCGGTCGCCACCGCGGCGGGCCCCGACAGCCCCACCGGCCGGGCCGCCCTGGACCTCCGGGGGAAGGTGGCCGTCGCTCAGGCCCAGGCCGCCTACCAGCTTTTCCTCGAGCGGTTCTCGGGTGCTCGCTGGGAGGCGCTGCGGGCCAGGGGGGCACGGGTGCAACGGCCGCTGTGGGCCTCCACCTCCACCAAGAACCCGGCGTACCCGGACCTGCTCTACGTGGACAGCCTCATCGGCCCTGACACCGTGAACACGATGCCCGACGCCACGCTGGAGGCCTTCCTCGACCATGGTGTGGTGGCCCGGACGGTGGACGCCGACCCGGGAGGGGCGGGGCGGGTGCTGGAGCAGGCCGCCGAGGTCGGCGTCGACCTGGACGACGTCGGCCGGCTCCTCGAGCGACAGGGCGTGGCCTCGTTCCTGGGATCCTTCGACGAGCTGATGGCGGCCCTCACCGCCAAGGCCAACGAGCTGGTCGGCGAGCCCCGGGCCTCGTGACCGCAACCAGCGACCTGCTGGACCGCCTCCTGGCCGGTGACGCCGGCCTGTGGCCCGAGGGCAACTCGGCCCCGTCGCGACTCGGCTGGCTGGAGGTCCCCAGGCGCATGCTGGACGAGGCGTCGGACCTCGAGTCGTGGGCCTCGTCGGTCGACGCGCCCAGGGTCTTCCTGCTGGGCATGGGCGGGTCGTCGCTCGGCCCCGAGGTCGTCCGGGCCGCGGTCGGCTCCGACCGCCTCGTCGTCCTCGACACCACCGAGCCCGAGACGGTGGAGTCGGCCGACCTCGAAGACGCCTTCTTCCTCGTCTCCACCAAGTCGGGCACGACCTTGGAGGTCAAAGCCCTCCTCTCCTACTGCTGGGAGCGGGTGCCCGACCCGGGTCGCTACGCCGCCATCACCGATCCGGGGACGCCGCTGGCCGCCCTGGCCGAGGAAGCCGGCTTTCACCGGCTGTTCCTGAACCCCGAGGACATCGGGGGCAGGTACTCGGTGCTCTCCTACTTCGGGCTGGTGCCCGCCGCCCTGTGCGGCGTCGACGTGTCCGGTCTGTGCCAGTCGGCCATCGACGCCGACCGGGAGGAAGCCGTGGAGCTGGGCGTGCGCATGGGCGAGGCCGCCCTCGAGGGCCGGGACAAGGTGACCGTCGTGGTCCCCGAGCGCTACGAGAGCTTCGGGCTCTGGGTGGAGCAGCTCATCGCCGAGTCCACCGGCAAGCAGGGGAAGGGCTGCGTGCCGGTCCCCACCACGGAGAGGGAGGAGGGGGACGACCGCCACGTCATCGACCTCGAGCTCGACGATCCCGTGCAGCTCGGCGCCGAGTTCCAGCGCTGGGAGCTGGCCACCGCCAGCGCCGGCCACGTGCTCGGCATCGACCCCTTCGACCAGCCCGACGTGGCCGAGTCCAAGGCCAACGTGGCCAAGGAGCTGAAGGACCTTCCGCTACCCGACGTGGTGGCCCACGACCCCGCCGAGGTGAGCGAGTGGATCGGCGAGCGGTCCCGTCCCGGCGACTACGTATCGCTCCAGGCCTACCTCCCCTACGGCCAGGACCAGGCCCTCCAGAAGGTGCGCCGTCACCTCCGGGACGAGTTGGGCGGCATGGCCGTCACCGTCGGGTACGGACCCCGCTTCCTGCACTCCACGGGTCAGCTGCACAAGGGCGGGCCCAACACCGTGGTGGCGGTGCAGGTGGTGAGGCGGACCCCTTACCACCCGGTGCCCATCCCCAACTTCAAGTACGACTTCAACACCCTCATCGCGGGCCAGGCCCTTGGCGACTACCGCACCCTCCTCAACAACGGGCGCCGGGTGCTGCGAGTGGCGGTGGACGACATCGAGGAGGTGAGGTAACGCTGCGCCTGGCCATGGTGGGGCTGGGCCGCATGGGCGCCAACATGGCCCGACGGCTCGTCGAGCACGGCCACGAGGTGGTCGTCTACGACAGGGACGCCTCCCGGGTGGACGCCGAGGTCCGCAACGGCGCCGTCGGGGCCACGAGCCTGGACGAGGTGGTGGCCCAGCTCGACCCGCCTCGTGCCGTGTGGGTCATGGTGCCGTCGGGAGAGGCCACGCTCACCACGATCAGCACACTGGCCGGCCTCCTCGAGGCAGGCGACACCGTGGTCGACGGGGGGAACTCCAACTACAAGGAGTCGAAGCGGTCGTCCACGCAGCTGGCCCAGCTGGGCATCGACTTCATCGACGCCGGGGTGTCGGGTGGGCTGTGGGGAGCAAAGGACGGCTACTGCCTGATGGTGGGCGGGAACGACACCGCCGTGGCCCGCCTGGAGCCCGTGTTCGTCGACCTGGCGACCACCGACGGCTACGCCCACGTGGGGCCGCCCGGTGCGGGCCACTACACCAAGATGGTCCACAACGGCGTCGAGTACGGGCTGCTCCAGTCCTACGCCGAGGGCTTCGCCCTCCTGGAGGCGGCGGAGGAGCTCCACCTCGACCTCCACCAGGTGGCGGCCCTCTGGAACCACGGCTCGGTGGTGCGGTCGTGGCTGCTTGAGCTGGCCGAGCGGGCCCTTTCCGACGATGAGCAGTTCGCCTCGGTGCGAGGGTACGTGGAGGACTCGGGTGAGGGGCGCTGGACCGTCGAGGAGGCCGTCGAACGGGGCGTTCCCGCCCCGGTGATCACCGCCTCCCTCTTCGAGCGCTTCGGGTCGCGCGACGACGAGCGCTTCGCGGCGCGGGTCATCGCCGCCCTGCGCAACCAGTTCGGGGGCCACGCCGTGCGGGCCCGCGAGGGCCCGGTCGAGGCCGGCGGCGACACGCCCCGCCGTGAGTGAGGCCAACCCGCTGTTCGAGGGGGCCGAAGCCGATCGGCGGGCCCCGCCTTGCGCGCTCGTCGTCTTCGGGGCCTCCGGAGACCTCACGAGCCGCAAGCTGGTCCCTGCCCTCGAGGCCCTGACCGCCAACCGCCTGCTGTCGTCGGCCTTCGCCCTGGTGGGGGTGGGCCGCAGCGAGATGAGCGACGACGCCTTCCGCCAGCTGGTGCTCGAGGCAGTGGAGAAGCCCAGCGCGGCCTGGGAGTCGCTGGTCCAGGGCTTCCGGTACGTGTCGGGAGGCTACGACGACCCGGACACGTACGCCCGGCTCGGCCACGTGCTCGACGAGGTCGACGGAGAGAGGGGGACGGCCGGCAACCGCCTCTACTACCTGGCCACCGTGCCCGCCGTCTTCGCCGACGTGGCCCGGTGCCTGGCCGGGCACGGCCTCAACCGGCCCGCATCCGAGGACGCCTTCGTCCGCCTCGTGGTGGAGAAGCCATACGGGCGGGACCTCGACAGCGCCCTGCGGCTCGACGCCGCCGTCCTGGCCGGGTTCGAGGAGGAGCAGGTGTACCGCATCGACCACTACCTCGGGAAGGAGACGGTTCAGAACGTCCTCGCCCTGCGCTTCGCCAACGCCATCTTCGAGCCGGTCTGGAACCGCCGTTACGTCGACCACGTGCAGATCACGGTGGCCGAGTCCCTCGGCGTGGGCCACCGCGGCGGCTTCTACGAGACGGCCGGGGCGCTGCGCGACATCGTGCAGAACCACGTCCTCCAGGTCCTTGCCCTCACCGCCATGGAGCACCCCGCCACCGTCGACGCCCGGGGCATACGCGACGAGAAGGTCAAGGCCCTTCGAGCCGTCGACGTCTTCCGCCCGGAGGAGGTGGCCACCGACGTCGTGCCCGCCCAGTACGCCAGGGGCTGGGTCGAGGGCGAGGAGGTCGTCGGCTACACGGAGGAGCCCGACGTGGCGCCCGACAGCCGGACCGAGACCTACCTGGCCCTGCGGCTCTGCATCGACAACTGGCGGTGGGCGGGCGTGCCCTTCTACGTCCGCACCGGCAAGCGCCTGCCCAAGCGCATGACCGAGGTGGCCATGGAGTTCCAGCGGGTCCCGCACCTGCCCTTCGGCGTCGACCAGACCCGTCGCCTGGGCCCCAACGCCCTGGTGCTGCGCATCCAGCCCGACGAGGGCATCACGCTGCGCTTCGGTGCCAAGGTGCCGGGGCAGGCGCTGCGGGTGCGCACCGTCTCCATGGACTTCTCCTACGCTGCCGCCTTCCTGGAGGAGGCGCCGGACGCCTACGAGCGGCTGCTGCTCGACGCCATGGTGGGCGACCCCACCCTGTTCATCCGCGCCGACGAGGTGGAGCAGTCGTGGCGCATCGTGCAGCCCGTCCTCGACGCCTGGGCCGAGGACCGGGCGCCCATGGCCACCTACGTCGCCGGCACCTGGGGCCCCGAGGAGGCGGACCGGCTCCTGGAGCGGGACGGGCGGGCGTGGCGGAGCCCCTAGGGCGGGCCCCTCCCGGCCCGTACGAGCTCGGGTTCTGGCGGGGCGAGGGGGTCGGGGTGGGCCAGGTGCTCGAGGCCCTGGCCGGCCTGCGGCGGGACGAGCGCCGGGCCGCCACCCGCACCAGCGTGGTCAACCTGGTCATCGTGGCCGACGAGGAGGAGGAGGCCGAGCGGGCCTGCGCCGCCATGAACCGCCTGGAGACGGGCCACCCGGGCCGCACGCTCGTGCTCGTGCGGGTGTCCGGCCCCGGCCAAGGGCTGGACGCCGAGGTCCGCCTCCACGGCGCAGCGGCGGGCGGCCATGCCGTGTGGTCGGAGGACGTGCGGCTGTGGGTGCGGGGCCGGCTCGGCGCCCACCTCGACTCGTTGGTCGAGCCGCTCACCCTGCCGGACGTGCCCGTCGCCGTATGGTTCCTGAGCCGGCTGCCCCAGCCGTCCGACGCCGTCCTGGCCGCCGCCGACGCCGTGGTCGTCGACACCAAGGAGTCCGCCGACGACGAGGCCCTGGCCCACCTGGTCGACCTGGCCGGGCGGTGCGGGCTCCTCGACCTCTCCTGGATCCGCCTCCAGCCCTGGCGGCTGCTGCTCGGAAGCATGTTCGAGGTGGCGGCCTTCCGACCCTTCCTGGAAGGGGTGAGGGAGGTGGGCGTCCGGGGCAAGCCCGGCCCCCGGCGCCTGACGGCGGGGTGGATCTCGTCGGGGCTGGGCCTGCCTGGCTCGGCGTTCAGCCTGTCGGACGCCCGTCACCTGGCCGTCGACCTCCTCTGCGAGCGCGACGGCACGTCGGGCACCTTCACCGTCGACCGCCCCGCCGGGGGCCGCCTGGTGCGCTCGAGGGCCGAGGTGGAGGGCATGCCGCCCTACGAGGACCGGTTCCTGCTCCCCGACGACGCCCTGCCGTGGTCCCTCGGGCAGGCCCTCACCCGTCTCGAGCCGCACCACTCCTACGGGCCATCCCTGCGGGCCGCCGTATCCTTCGCGGCGTGAGCCGCCGAGGTCGCAGGTGAACGGCGAGCTGGTCGTGGTCGACGACGTGCCCGGGGCCTTTGCCGAGCGGGTGGTGGAGGCCTTCGAGGCCCGTCCCGAGGACGAGTTCGCCCTGGCGCTGTCGGGCGGGGCCACGGCCAAGCGGTGCTACGAGCGGCTGGCCGCCGACGCCGGCGACCGCATCGACTGGTGGGTCGTCGACGTCTACTGGGGAGACGAGCGCTGCGTGCCGCCCGACGACCCGGAGTCCAACCAGCGCCTGGTCCGGGAGGCCCTGCTGGAGCGGGTGGGGGCGGCGAACTCCGTCCACCCCATGCGTTGCGAGGAGGGCGCCGACCCCTACCAGCTGCGGGTGGGAGAGCTGGGCCGCTTCGACGTCGTGCACCTCGGCTTGGGGCCCGACGGGCACACGGCCTCGCTCTTCCCCGGGTCGCCGGCCCTGGAGGCAGACCCGGGC
>JALYHE010000193.1 GCA_030776705.1 Actinomycetota bacterium
CGGCGCCGACCAGGCGGGAAGCACCGGCCCGCAGGTGTCGATACCAGTCGAGTCGGCCCGGGCCGTCGACGGGCAGCTCAAGGTGGGCGAGCTGGTCGACGTGGTCGTCACCTACGACGCGGCCGGAGGGGGCCAAACCATGGTCGTCGCCCGCGGCGCCCGCGTGGTCGACCGCTCCAAGCCGGACAGCACCCTGGGCGAAGGAGGCAAGGAGGTCGTCACCCTCTCGGTGGCAAACCGGTCCGACACGCTGGCCGTGGCCCATGCCGCCAGCGCCGGTGACGTCACCCTGGTCCGGGTCACGGGCCAACCGCCCCATTCCGGTGCCGGCGACTCCTCCAACTACCAGGCGCCGGTGTCGAGGGCCAGGCCTTCCTCCCCCCCAGGATGACCCCCGGCGATCGCTACGTCCTCCTGGGCCTGGCCCCGGCTCGCTCGAGCTGGTTCCGGGTGGTGGCCCAGTGGGCCAACGCCGGAGCCATCCCCGCCGAGTTCGTCAAGTGCCTCTCGGTGGAGGAGCTTCGGGCCCGCCTGGCCTCGGGGCGCCCGTTCTCGGCGGCCCTGGTGGACGCCGGCGTCCCGGGGCTGGATCGGGACCTGGTCGACACCGCCCGTCACAGCCGGTGCGCGTTGGTGGCCGTGGCCGGCCCCCGGGCTCACCACGACTGGCAGGAGCTAGGGGTGGCCGCCGTGCTGCCCGAGTACTTCGACCCGAAGTCATTGCTCGAAGCCCTCGGCGCCCACGCCGCCACCGTCCCGAGGGGCGACGCAGTCCCGGGCCAGCCCCCCACCGAGCCCGCTCCCGCCTGGCGGGGACGAGTGGCCGTCGTGTGCGGCCCCGGCGGGACCGGCGCCTCCACCGCCGCCATCGCCCTGGCCCAGGGCCTGGCCGGCGAGCCCCACCACGGCCGTTCCGTCCTCCTTGCCGACCTGGCTCTCAACGCCGAGCAGGCCATGCTCCACGACGCTCGGGACGTGGTGCCGGGAGTGCAGGAGCTGGTGGAGGATCACCGCTCCCGCCGCCCACCGGCCGACGCCGTGAGGGGCCTCGCCTATCAGGTGCACGAGCGCGGCTACCAGCTCCTGTTGGGGCTGCGCCAGGCCCGGGCCTGGCCCGCCATCCGCCCCAAGGCCTTCGAGGCCGCCTTCGACTCGCTTCGAGGCGCCTACCGGGTGGTGGTGTGCGACACCGACGCCGACCTCGAGGGAGAGGACGAGGGAGGCTCGGCCGACGTCGAGGAGCGCAACGTCATGGCCCGCACCGCGGCGTCACAGGCCGACGTGGTGCTCGCCGTGGGCGTTCCCGGCATGAAGGGGCTGTACTCGTTGGTGCGGGTGCTCAACGAGCTGCGGTCCTTCGGTGTGCCACCGGAGCGCGTCCTTCCGGTGGTCAACCGGGCGCCGAAGAGCCCCCGCTCGCGCGCCGAGATCACCGCCGCCGTGGCCCACCTGGCCGGTGCGGGGGTCGCCGGCGGAGACGGGGACCGTCCCTCGTTGCCTTCACCCGTTTTCCTGCCCGAACGGCGGGTAGATGAGATCCTCCGCGACGGCGCCCGCCTGCCCGGTGCCCTGACGGAACCGCTGGCTGGGGCCTTCGCCGCCGTCGTCAACGTCGCCGACGGGATTGCTCTCCCATCCGCCGCCGACCCACGGAGGGTGCAGCCGGGATCGCTCGGCTGGTGGGCCGGTGACGCCGAGCACGAGGGAGCGGCGTTCGGATGACCGAGACCTGGGCCTCGCCGCTGGTGGAGGTGGAGCGGGCCGTGCAGCAGCGGGCCAAGGACATCTCCTTGGACATGGCCACCCCCGACGGCAGGGCCGCCCTGCGCCGCCTGATCGACGAAGAGGTCAGTCGCTGGTCCCACGACTACAAGCGCAGCCTGCGGGCCTTCGACCTCGCCGACCCGGCCGGGGTGGCGGAGCGGGCCGAGCGCAACCTGGCCGGCTACGGGCCGCTCACCCCGCTGCTGGAGGACGACGACGTCTGGGAGATCATGATCAACGGCCCCGACGCCATCTTCGTCAAGCGCCACCAGGGCGGCTCCGGGTACCACGACGAGGTGTTCCACAACGACGAGCACGTGGTGCGAACCCTCACCAAGATCCTCGACGACGCCACCGCCTCTCACCGCAAGCTCGACCCTTCCGAAGGGCTGCAGGACGCCCAGCTGGACGACGGTGCCCGCCTGCACATCGTGCACGGCGACGTGGGCCGCGACGGCCACCTCCTCGTCAACATCAGGAAGTTCACCGGCGTGGCCTACCACTCCCTCGAGGAGCTGGTGGAGCGCGACATGCTCGACCACACGGTGGCCCGCTTCCTGCGAGCCTGTGTGCAGGCCCGCCTGTCCATCGTGTTCTCGGGGGCGCCGGGCTCGGGCAAGACCACGCTCTTGTCGTGCTGCGCGGCGGAGCTCGACCCCCAGTTGCGCGTCGTCGTCGCCGAGGAGGTGTTCGAGGCCGACATCCCGTTGCCCAACGTGGCTCACATGCAGACCCGCCCGGCCCGAGCCGACCGCAAGGAAGTCGACCTACGCCGGCTGGTGGCCGGCTTCCTCCGCATGGCACCCGACATCGCCATCGTCGGAGAGGTCCGTGACCGCGAGGCCCTGCCGCTGCTGCTGACCCTGTCGTCGGGGGTGAAGGGCTTCACCACCATCCACGCCGGCTCGGCCCGCCAGGCCCTCACCCGCCTCCGGTTCATCTGCCAGCTGGCGGACACGTCCAACGAGCTGCCCATGACGGCCCTTAGCTCGCTGGTGAGCGAGTCGGTCGACGTCATCGTCCACTGCAGCCGCACCGGTGACCGGGTGCAGGTGAGCGAGGTCGTGGCCGTCGAGGACCTCCAGACCGGCCGCGACTCCACCGCCTTCACCGTCACCGAGCTATTCCGGAGGGAGCGCCACGACGCCGCCCTGACCTGGTCCGGCAACCTCCCCGTGCGAGCTGCCCGGCCCCTCGAGGCGGCCGGCCATGACGTGCGACAGCTCGTAGGTGGCGGCACCGAGATGGGCAACGGCACCCGGGCCACCAAGTGGGGCGGGAGGTAGGCCGTGGCTCTGCTGCTGGCCCTAGTGGGGGCCTACGGCGTGTTCCTCGTATACACGGGGGCCGTCCTCGGCTGGCGAGGGCTGGGACTTGGCCCCGCGCCGAGCCGGAGGGCACCGCGGCGTCGGGCCCGGGACTGGCTGGCCCAAGCCGGCCTCGAGGGCGTCGGCGTCCGGGAGCTGGTCGCCGCCACCGCTGCCCTCTTCATGGTGGGCACAGCCACCGCCTACGCCCTGTTCGGGGGCGTCCTGCCCGCCCTCGTCGCCGGCTCCTTCGCCGCCACCTTGCCCCTCGCCTCTTACCGGGCCCGCCGCCAGCGCCTCCGAGCCGAGGCCCGGGAGGCGTGGCCCCGCATGATCGAGGAGATCCGCATCCAGACCGGCTCGCTCGGGCGCTCCATCCCCCAGGCCCTCTTCGAGGTGGGCCGGCGCGGCCCCGACGAGCTGCGCCCCGCCTTCGCCGCCGCTGAGCGGGACTGGCGCGTCTCCACCGACTTCTCCCGCACCGTCGCCGTGCTCAAGGAGCGTCTGGCCGACGCCACCGCCGACGCCACGCTGGAGACGTTGCTGGTGGCCCACGAGGTGGGTGGCTCCGACCTCGACCGCCGCCTGGAGGCCCTGATCGAGGACCGGGTGCAGGACCTGCAGGGCCGCAAGGACGCCCGGGCCAAGCAGGCCGGCGTGCGCTTCGCCCGGTGGTTCGTGCTGGCCGTCCCCTTGGGCATGACCCTCGCCGGCCTGTCGATAGGCACCGGGCGGGAGGCCTACCGGGGCACGTTCGGACAGCTGGCCGTGGCCGCCGGGCTGGCCTGCGTGGCCGGCTGCTGGGCCTGGGCCGGGCGCCTCATGAAGCTCCCGGAGGAGGAGCGCGTCTTCCATGCCTAGCCACCCCGCTGTCCATGTCGCGATGACCGACCCCCTGTTGGCACGACTTCGCGACATGAAGGGAGGGAGGGCGTGAGGCTCTTGGTCCTCTCCGGCCTGCTCCTGTGGGCGGGGGCCACGTTGGTGCTCTCGGAGCTGCGCTGGTTATCACGACCGCCCCTCGTCCAGCGCCTCCGCCCTTACGCCGCCGGAGGCCTGGCCGGCCCAGCGCCCAGCGGGATGTTCTCGGTCGAGTCGTTCCGCCAGGTCGTCGGCCCGCTGTCCTCCTCGATCGGCGAGCGCATGGCTCGCCTGTTCGGCGTGAGCGAGGAGCTGGCCGTGCGCCTGGAGCGGATCCACTCGCCACTCGACGTCACCGCCTTCCGGGTCCGCCAGCTCGGTTGGAGCGTGGCCGCCACCGGCGTGGCGGCGCTGGCCTCGCTGTCGCTGCGCCTGCCCGGCCCACTGGCCGCCGGGGCCATCGCCGGGGCGCCCGTCCTGGCCTTCCTGGTCTTGGAGCAGAAGGTGGCGTCGGCGTCGGCCCGGTGGCAGCGCCGGCTCTTCCTCGAGCTGCCCGTGGTCGCCGAGCAGCTGGCCATGCTGCTCTCGGCCGGCTTCTCGTTGGGCTCGGCGCTCAACCGCCTGGCCCGCCGGGGCCAGGGCGCGTGCGCCCAGGACCTGGCCCGGGTGACGGGCCGCATGCTCCAGGGCCTGTCCGAGGCGGAGGCGCTGCGGGAGTGGGCAGGCGTGGCCCGGGTCCACGCCCTCGACCGCCTGGTCCCCGTGCTGGCCCTCAACCGGGGAACCGGTGACCTCGGCCGCCTCGTGTCCGAGGAGGCGACAGCCATCCGCAAGGACGTCCAGCGGGAGCTGGTGGAGACCATGGAGCAGCGGGGTCAGAAGGTGTGGATCCCGGTCACCGTGGCCACCTTGGTCCCGGGCGTGATCTTTCTGTGCATACCGTTCGTCGAAGCTCTCCGGATGTTCTCCGGGTCCTGAGCGGGAGGGGGAAAGAATGAGTGAGCAACTGTTGCGAGTGTTCGTGTGGCAGCAGGCCGCCCGTGCCGCGTTGCGCCATCGGCTGGTGAGGGACGAGTCGGGCGAGGGGGTGATCTCCGCCGCCATCGCGGTCTTGGTCATGGCGTTCCTCGGCGTCCTGATGTGGCAGCTGTTCAAGGGCACGCTCTCGGACGCCAACAACAACGTGAATGACCAGATCAACCAGATCGGCAGGTAGGCGGCACCGCAACGAAGAGGGCGCCGGCATCGTCAGCACCGTCGCCGGCGTCGCCGTCTTCCTGGTGCTGTTGTTGCTGGCGGTCCAGGTGCTGGTGGGCCTGTACGCCACCTCGGTGGTGACGGCCGTCACCTACGACGCCGCCAAGGTCCTGGCCGGCGCCGACCAGGGCGACAGCGCCGCGGGGCGGGCCCACGCCGAGGCCGCCGCCCGGCGCCAGCTGGGCCGCTTCGGGGAGCGGGCCGCCTTCCGGTGGGACAACGACGCCGACACCGTGCGCCTCGACGTCAAGGCGCCCAGACCCACCCTCCTGCCCAGGGCGCTGGTCAGCGG
>JALYHE010000194.1 GCA_030776705.1 Actinomycetota bacterium
GGGCCGCAGCTCCTTGCTCCACTTCTTCCCGCCGTGGAGCGACGGGGGAAGGGAGGCCCTGTGGTCGGCGCTGCGAGGCGGGTCCGGACCGGTCCATACCCTGCCGACCTTCGACGCCGACCGCTTCTGCGCCCTGACCGCGGCGCGGCGGGTCACGGCCTGGGGCCTCCCTTCGGTGCTGGCCGAGCTGCTCCTCGACTCGGGCCGCCCCGAGCACCACGACCTGGCGTCGCTGACCAGGGTCGTGCTGTCGGGTGGCCGGGCCCCGTTGCCGCTCGTCTCACGACTGGCCGCCACGCTCCCGGGCGCCGACGTGCTCAGCGTGGGGACGGTGGCCGGCGCAGCCGCGGTCCGGACGCCCTTCCGCTACGACAGGAGCCGGCCCGGCTCCATCGGGCGGCCGTGCGGCGGCGGTCAGGTCCGCGTCACCGACGAGTTGGGCCGGGAGCTGCCCGCCGGCGAGACAGGCCGGGTGTGGCTCGCCCCCCCTCAGGGTCAGGAAGAGCGCTGGCTGCCCACTGCGGAGGCCGGCTTCGTCGACGATGGCTTCGTCTACCTGGTGGCCGCCAGGAGCGAGGTGGTCCGCGTGCGTGGGTCCACCGTCTCCACGGCCGAGGTGGCGAGCCCCAGGAGCGAGGAAGGGGACGAGATCCGAGAGGTGGTCGTCGCCGTCTGGGAGCGGGTCCTGGGCCGCGCCGGCATAGGGCCCGACGACAACTTCTTCGAGCTGGGTGGGGACCAGGCCGCGGCACTCCACGTCCTCCACCTGCTCGAGGACGCCTTCGAGGTCAGGCTGAGCATGGCCACCTTCCTCGAGTCGCCCACGCCGGCCGGGCTGGCCGCCGCCGTGGAGGAGAGGCGCGAGGCGGCGGGAGCCAGCCCGTCCCCGGTGGCCCCCGTGGCCTTCTCCCAGGAGGGGATGCTGTGGCAGGAGCAGTTCGCGCCCGGGTGCCAGAACCTGCCGCCCCTCGCCCGGCGCTACCGCGGACCCCTCGACGTGGCGGCGCTCGAGTGGGCCCTGGGCGAGATAGTGCGGCGCCACGAGCCCCTGCGCACCCGCTTCGAGGTGCGAGACGGGCGCCCGGTGCAGGTGGTGTCCGACCCGGGCGAGCCGACCCTGGCCGTGCGGGACCTGAGCGACCTGGACGCTGGTGGCCAGGAGGCCGAGGTCGCGGCCGTGCTGTCGGACGCGGCCCGGCCCTTCGACCTGGTCCGGGGACCGATGTTCGAGCCGACCCTGCTGGTGCTCGGGCCCGACGACCACGTGCTCGTGATGAGGGTGCACCACAGCGTCTACGACGACTGGTCCGTGAGCGTGTTCCGCCGGGAGCTGTCCGCCTTCTACGCCGCCTTCTACGCCGCCTTCTCCGCCGGTCGTGGCCTGCTGCCCACGGAGCTGCCCCTCGGGTTCACCGGCTTCTCGCGAGCCCAGCGCCGCCGGCTGGCGGGCCGGGCCGGCACCGACGAGATGGCCTACTGGAGGCGGCAGCTGGCGGGCGCTCCGGTGGTGCTGCAGCTGCCCGTCGACGACCCTGACCTCCCGGCGGGCGCGCCGCAGCCCAGCCCCGAGCCGGTGTCGGTCGATCTCCCGCCCGCGGTGGCCACGGAGCTGCGAGCCCTGGCCCGCCGGGAGCGGGCCACCCTCTTCATGACCGTGCTGACCGCCTTCCAGGTCCTGCTCCACCGCTACACGGGCCAGCCGGAGCTGGTGCTGGCCTCGGTGGTGGCCAACCGCAACCGCACCGAGCTGGAGGAGATGATCGGCTGCTTCACCAAGAAGGTCCTCCTCCGCCTCCGCTGGACCGGGGACGAGACCTTTCCCCAGCTCCTGGCCCGGGCCCGGGAGGTGGTGCTGGGCGCCGTGTCGCACCAGGACCTGGCCTTCGAGACGGTGCTCCAGGAGGTGCTGGGGCCACCAGCGGCGCGCCACGGCTTGGTCCCCCACGTGGCCGTCATGTTCCAGGGCGTCACCCCCCAGGCCGAGGAGGTCGTGCTGCCCGGCGTGGCCACCACCGGCTTCGAGACCAGCGCCACCACCAGGCGGGCCCACTTCATGGCCGGCGAGGAGGGCGACGCCGAGGACGTCACGCTGCCCTGGGGAGGGGGCCTCTACCTCGGGAGTTTCCTGATCCTCTCGGTCGTCGAGGCCGGGGACCGGATCTCCCTCGTGGCCCGGGGCGCCTTCCACCGGCCCGCCGTGGAGCGGTTGCTGGCCGCCTTCGAGGCCCTGCTGGCCGACCTCGTCGCCGAGCCCTCCCGGCCCGTGTCCGGGCTGAGTCTGGGAGGCGACGAGGATGAAGAGGAGCCCGGCGGCGTGGAGGCGCAGGAGGTGCAGCCCTGCGCCCACCGTCTCTTCGAGGATCAGGCCGGCCGGTCCCCGTCGGCGGCGGCCGTCGTCGCCCCCGGCGAGGTCCTCACCTACACCGAGCTGGACGCCAGGGCCGGTGCCCTGGCCCAGGGCCTGGGAGGGATGGGCGTGGGGCCGGGAGCGGTGGTCGGCGTGTGCCTGCCGCCCTCGCCCGAGTGTGTGGTGGCCGTGCTGGCCGTGTGGAAGGCGGGGGCGGCGTACCTCGGGCTCGACCGGGAGGACTCCGACGAGCACCTCGACTCGGTGCTGGGCGACGCCTCGGTGGAGGTCGTCCTGGCCCCGCCCGGCCTGCGCCGGCCCGTCGTGGAGCGGCGGGCCCGCCTGGTGGCCGTGGGTGCCCAAGGCCCCGTCCCCGCTC
>JALYHE010000195.1 GCA_030776705.1 Actinomycetota bacterium
GCCGGGCCCGGGGTGGTGGCCCACCTGTCTCCGGCCACCGCCCGCCGCCTCCGGGCCGCCCTCGCCACCGCCCTGAGGGAGATGGGCGAGGGCCCCGACTGACGGCGGGCGAGCGCCCTAGTTCTCGACCGTGAAGCGGACCAGGTCGGTCCGGGACCGGAAGGACCGCGACGCCGTCCCCAGCACGCTCAAACGGACCTCGCCCGACGAGGACACGTAGCTCCCGGGCGTGGAGGTCGACCAGACCAGCGACCGGTCCGAGGTGACGCCGGTGCGAGGCCCGTCGATCGTCTCCCAGCTGCCGGTGTCGAAGTTGAAGACCCTAATCGTCAATGACGCCTTGCCCGTGGTGACGTGCCCGTCGTAATCGACGGTGAGCTTCTTCAGGGTGCTCTGCTGCGAGGGGCTGAGCGTGGCGTACGGCCTGAGGTCGGCCACGTAGGCGCCGCTCGAGTAGGTCGCGCTGACCTCCATCCGGCTGCCGTCGTTCTCGTACAGGCGGGAGATGTGGCCGGTGCCTCCGTAGATGCTGCCGGTTAGGCCGTACCCGAGCGGCTGGCAGCGGGCCACGCCCGGGGCGTCACCACCGGCCACGCCCACCCAGGCCATGTGACCGAAGTAGGCGGAGCCGACCGGGTGCAGCGGGTCGCCGGTGAAGCCGTCACAGGCCTCTGCCTTGGCGTGGGCCTCGGCGTCGCTGCGGAGCTTCTGCACGACCTGGGCCGGGTCGAGGCCGGCGCACGGGCCGCTCGCCCCCCCGTCGTTGAGGCACAGGGCCACGGCCCCGGCCACGTGGGGGGCGGCCATGCTCGTGCCCGAGATCGTGTCGTAGCCACCGCCCGGCCAGGTGGAGCGGATGCACACCCCGGGACCGGCGATTGTGTGGGCCCGACCGGCCGCGGTGAGGGCGTAGTTCGAGAAGCTGGCATAGCGGTCGTCGCGCTCGGTGGTGCGGCAGGCCGGGTTGGGGCCGGCGGCGCCGGGGCGGCCGTCGCTGTCCGAGGCGGCCGTCACCGTGAGGACCTCGGAGTAGGCGGCCGGCACGTCGGGCGCCGAAGCGTAGTCGAAGTCCCAGCCGTCGTTGCCGGCGGCCACCACGTAGCTCACCCCGGCCGCGGTCGAGTTGCAGATGGCCTTGTGCAGCGCGTCGGTGGTGTCGGTGCAGCTCTTCACGGGATCGCCCACGCCGCCGAGGCTCATGTTGGCCACGGCTACGTCGTTCGACGGGTCGGCGTCGGCCCGGGTGGCCGTCACCCAGTCGATGCCGCAGATGATCCCGGACCACGAGCCCCCGCCCCCCGAGTCCAGGACCTTCACGGCGAGGACCTTGGTGCCCGGCGCCGCGCCCACCACGCCCGTGCCCGAGTTCCCGGCCGCCACGCTGCCGGCCACGTGGGTGCCGTGGCCGTTGTCGTCGTCGGCCGGCGCTCCCGGGCTGACGCAGTTGGTCCCGTTGGCGACGTTCAGGTCGGGATGGTCGAGGTCGACGCCGGTGTCGATCACGCCCACGTTGGCACCACTGGCCTCGTGAGCCGCGGTGGCGCTGGCCGCCTCCAGGCGGCGGACCCCCGTCGGCACCGTCTCACCGGCCGCCACGGGCACCGAGCCCAGGGCCCGGACGGGCCGGTCGGGGCTCACGAAGGCCACGTCGGGGTCCTGCTCGAGCTCTCTCACCTGGGCCTCGGAGAGGTTGGCCGCGAACCCCTTGAGGACGCTGCCGTAGCGGTGCCTGGCCCGGAAGTTGCGGGCCCGCTCGTGACGGTCGGTCTCGGCGTCGGCGTCGGGGACCGACGGCTTGTACACGACGATGTACCCGTGGCTGGCCCGCCCGTGCTGGCGGTCCGCCGCTCGGGCTGTGGAAGGGGTGACCGCCAGCGTCACCAGGGACGCCAGTGCCGCGCACACCACCGAACGAACCTTCATGCCCACTCCCCCGTCTCCCTCTCCCGGCTCCCCGTCTTAGGACGCCTGTGCCCGGATAAGTGTTTCCGGACAGCTGAGTCATGATTATAGTAACGTGTGACGCCGTGGACAACCCCACTCTCCTGACGAACCACGGCCTGGTCCTGGTGTGCGTGGGCCGCCATCCGGGCATGCGCCTGCGGGAGATCGGCGACTGCGTGGGTATCACCGAGAGGGCGGCCCAGCGCATCCTGGGCGATCTGTGCCAGAGGGGTTACGTCTCGCGGCGCCGGGTGGGGCGGCGGAACGTCTACGAGATCCATCCCGACGTGGGCCTCGAGCATCCCCTGCTCGAGGACCGCCGCTTGGGCGACCTACTGGCCGGCCTGGTCGAGGGTGGCGTCTGCGAGGCTCAGGGGCGGCCCTGACCCGCCTCCGCCGGGTTCCTCAGCCGTCCATGGCCTCCGCCGCCCGCCTGGCCATCTCGTCGGGAGGCACGTCCTCGACATGGGTGGCCACGTTCCAGCGGTGCCCGAAGGGGTCCTCGAACTGACCTGACCGGTCGCCGTAGAACTGGTCCTGCACCGGCCCCAGGGCCTTGGCGCCGGCCTGCATGGCCCGCTCGTAGACGGCGTCGACGTCCTCGACGTAGACGTTCATGGTCACCGGCGTCCCGCCCAGGCTCCGCGGGCTCGGCGCGCCCATGTCCGGGAACTCGTCCGCGAGCATTATCACCGAGTCGCCGATCATGAGCTCGGCGTGGCCGACCTTGCCGTCCGGCGCCGGCATCCGCACCCGCTCGGTGGCGCCCAGGACGGTGGTGTAGAAGTCGATGGCGGCGCCCGCGCCGTCGACGGACAGGTAGGGGGTGACGCGTGGGTAGCCCTCGGGTATGGGCTGGACGTTGGCCATGAGATGCTCCTTCCCTCGCTCCCGGCAAACCTAGACCTGGGGACGGCGCCTGCAGACCGGGTCAGCCCAGCCAGCGGGCCAGCCGCTCGCTCTCGAAGAGCTGCTTGCGCCGGAACTGCTCCTCGTCGGGCTCGGTGACGACCACGTCGGGCTCGGGCTCGGCGAAGAAGTCACCCTCCACCACGGCGACCCGCCTCCCGGGCACCTCGAGGAAGCAGAACCCGTGCCCGTCGAAGCCGGCCCCCTCCCCGCCCACCAGGTCGGCGGCGGCGTTGCGGGCCGCCACCTGGCCCTGGGCCGCGGCGAAAACCCCCGCCTTGGGCAGCTGTCCCTTGGCCGTCCTGGTGAGGGTGCAGTCGCCCACTGCGTAGACGCGCTCGAAGGCGGTGCGCAGGCTGTGCCGGTCGGGCTCGATCCATCCGGCCGGGGACGCCAGGGGGCTGTCCCTCGTGACCGCGGGCGGGGCGGTGGCCGGCACCCCGAGCAGGAGCCCGTACTCCAGCTCGGGGCGTCCTCGAACCGCACGACTCGCCGGGCGCCGTCCACCTCGGTCACCACCCGACTGGGCATCAGCTCGATGCCCCGCTCGACCAGGCGGTCGGCCACGTAGCGGCTGGCGTCCACACCGGCGGCGGGCAGGGTCATGGGCTGTGGAGTGGTGACCGCCAATTCGACGGCGTCCCTCACGCCGCGCTGGCGGAGGCGCTCGTCGACCAGCAGCGCCGCCTCGTAGGGCGCAGGCGGGCACTTGACCGGGGCGCCGAGGATGGAGACCACCACGCGCCCGTCCTCGATGTCGTCCAAGGCCTGTCGCATGGCGGCGAGCTGGTCCGCGTCGTAGAGGTCATGAGCCCCCGGCGCTCTCAGGAGCTGGCGGTGCGCGTCCGCCGGCCCGGCACCAAGCGCCACCAGGAGGGCGTCCGCAGGGAGCGTGCCGCCGGACGTCTCCACCCGCAGGCCCACGGGGTCCATGCGGGTGACGTCGGCCCGGAGGAAGCGGACGCCGTGGCCCTCGAGCGCGGCCCGTGAGGCGGTGCCTTCGGCCAGCGGGCGAATGCCGGCCAGGTCCCACAGCTTGGCGAAGCCCATGTAGAAGTGGTCGGTGCGGTCGACGAGGGTGATCTGATGGCCGTCGCCCAGCAAGCCTCGCAGCTCGTGGGCGGCGGCCAGGCCCCCGAACCCGCCGCCGACGATCAAGACGTGGGCCATCGCCTGCTGATACTGCCCCATCACACCGGTTTCGGGAGAACGCCGCCCGGCGCACCGGCTCTCTCCGACTGACGCGGCGGTGCCCCTTGTCGGATGCGGCGCCAGGTCGCAGACTGTGACGATGAGCGACTTACCTGCCATGGAGGAACCAGGGGAAGACGTCCCCAGCGCCGAAGAGGTAGGGAAGCCCCTGCAGGAAGGGGTTGCCCTCGACGTCGGCGACCCCGAGTGGATGACCCTCGACGTGGACGGGCAGCCGGCGTTCGACGCCATGTGGGCCGAAGGCGAGCACCCGTGAGGTCGACACCCCAGATCCGGGCGGCGTGGCAGCCGGCCTGTGCCATTCGCACCACGAGGTTCTCGTTCTGGACCGGCGTGCCCGTCGTCGTGGACCAGCGCGCCGTCGAGGCCCTGCAGGCCCTCGACACGGTGTTCAAGGCCTGGGGCTACCAGCCTCGGGCCGGCGAGACGTGGGGGTACGCATGCCGTCGCATCACTGGAGGCACCGGCTACTCGCTCCATGCCTACGGGTGCACGGTCGACGTCAACTCCCGAGCCAACCCCTACGGTCCCCGTCTTGTCACCGACATGCCCAGGGACATGGTGAACGCCGCTCTCGCCATACGCACCAGGGGAGGCCACGAGGTCTGGGGATGGGGCGGAAACTACCGACGCAACAAGGACGCCATGCACTACGAGTGCGTCGCATCTCCCCAGGAGCTGGCCACGGGCATCGACTGGAACACGGTCCGGGGGACCCGGCCGTCCGGTACGCCTCCCGAGGGGGCGCCGCCGTGGCCGGGCCGGCTGCTGAAGCAGCCGCCCATCATGCGCGGCGACGACGTCCGGGCCTGGCAACAGCAGATGGCCAGCCGGGGCTGGCGGCTCGACGTCGACGGTGCCTACGGGCCGGGCAGCGAGGACGTCTGTCGCAAGTTCCAGGCCGAGAAGGGCCTGAAGGTAGACGGGAAGGTGGGGCCGATCACCTGGACGGCGGCCTGGACGGCGGCCGTCACCTAGGACATGAGGAGCACCCCGGCCAAGGCGTCCCGCCGTCGCTGAGCCGGCGGTGCCTTCCGGCGAGCCCTCCGGCACGGGCTCGACACTGGCCGAGGCCTACGACCGCTACATCGGCCGGTACAGCCACCAGCTGGCCCGCGACCTGGTCCGCCACTCGGGCGTGCGTCCGCCGCAGCGTGCCCTCGACGTCGGGTGCGGCCCCGGCGCACTGACCACGGCCCTGGTGGAGACGCTCGGGCCACGGCACGTCTTCGCCGTCGACCCGAGCCCCGACTACGTGCAAGCGTGCCGGGCCCATACCCCAGGCGTCGACGTGCGCCTCGGCGTGGCCGAGGACCTGCCCTTCGCCGACGGGGAGATGGACGTGGTGCTGGCCCAGCTCGTGGTCAACCTCCTGGACGACCCGGAGGGCGGTGTGGCCGAGATGGCGCGGGTGGCCCGGCCCCACGGGGTCGTGGCCGCCACGGTGTGGGCGCCCGGCGGCATGCCGCTCCTCGAACGCTTCTGGGAGGCGGCCCTGGCCGTCGCGCCCGAGGCCGTCGCCGCCATCGGCGAGACGGGCCGGGTCGGCTTCGGGGAGGAGGAGCTGGCCCACCTGTGGCGTACCGGGGGCCTGGCCGACGTGTCCGTCCGCCCACTGCACGCCACGGCCTCCTACGAGCACATCGCCGACCTCTGCGAGCCGATCGAGGCAGGCGTCGGCCGGTCGGGACAGCTGTGGCGGTCACTGGATCAGGAGAGCCAGGCCGAGCTTCGGGTCCGGCTGTACCAAGGGCTCGGCTCGCCTCCGGGCCGGTTCTCGCTCACGGCCCAGGCCTGGTGTGTCCGGGGCACCGTCACTCCTGATCCGTGACACGATCGCCGGGTCGAAGGAGGGGTCATGGACGAGATCGGCTTCACCGCCGGCGTCACGCTTCAGGACAACCGCGTCTTCACCGTCGACGTGACGGGGATCGACGCCGACGGGATCTCCTACCGGACCGAGGAGGGCCCCCGCCACCTGCCGTGGTCGGACGTCAAGGCAGTGATGCTGGCCACCGCCGACCACATGCTCGAGAGCGGCGGATACCTGTTCTCGATGGCCGAGCTGGTCGAGGAGCGGGGGCAGGCCCAGCCCTACGACGCCGAGGCCATGCGCCGCTTCGGGCTCGACTTGCTCCAGCACGCCGCTCCCCGGGTGTGCCCCCGCGGGGACGCCTGCGGCCTGCAACCCGGGCCCGCGGCCCTGCCCGACTGAGCCGTCCGCAGGCGGCAGGACGGACGGGTCACGGCCCGTGCTCCTCCTCGAACCTGCCCCCGAGGTGGCGGGCCAGGAACCGTTCGGCGGCGGCGTAGAAGCGCAGGCGGTTCTCCGGCTTGGCGAAGCCGTGGCCCTCGTCCTCGAAGAGGAGGTACTCGTGCGGTATGCCCTTCTCCCTCAGGACGGCCACGATCTGCTCAGACTCGGCCTGCTTGACCCTCGGGTCGTTGGCACCCTGGGCGATCAGGAGCGGTATGCGCACATCGCCTGCCCGTGACAGCGGTGAGCGCGACCACAGGAGCTCCTCGTCGGTCTCCGGGTTGCCCACCCGGGTGTGGAAGGTGGACAGCAGCGGTGCCCAGTAGGGAGGGATGCTCTCGATCAGGGTCTTGAGGTTGGAAGGGCCGACGAGGTCCACGGCGCAGCGGAACGCCTCGGGCGTGAAGGTGGCGCCGACCAGTGCCGCGTAGCCGCCGTAGGACCCACCGTAGATCCCCACCCGCTCCGGGTCGGCGTATCCCTGGTCCACCACCCACGCCACGGCATCCAGGAGGTCGTCGTGCATCCTGGCCCCCCATTCCCTGTCCCCGGCGTTGACGAAGTCCTTGCCGTAGCCGGTGGAGCCCCGGAAGTTCACCTGCACGCACAGGTAGCCCCGGTTGGCCAGC
This sequence comes from Actinomycetota bacterium, assembly GCA_030776705.1. Lineage (GTDB taxonomy): Bacteria > Actinomycetota > Acidimicrobiia > Acidimicrobiales > JALYHE01. The sequence goes on from JALYHE010000195.1 coordinate 6,952, forward strand.
CACTGGGCCTCGGGGTCGAAGCCCCACTCGTCACGAGCCCAAGGACCGCCGTGCACGGCGAGCACCGTGGGCAGCTTCTGGCGTTCCACGCCGGGTGGGAAGGTGAGGTAGCCGTGCACCGTGAGCCCGTCCCGGGCCAGGTAGGAGAAGGGCTCCATGGACGCCAGCCGGTACCGGGAGAGCTCGGGCTGGTGCTCGAAGAGGAAGGTGGCCTGCCTGTCCCGGCGGTCGAAGGCGTAGTACGCCACCGGCCCGTCGTCGGCCGTGAAGGCGGCCAGCCACACCTGGTCGGCGTCGTCGCGGCCGGCCAGGTGCAGGTCACCGGAGTGGAGCCGGCCCATGGCGGCCACGTCGCCCTCCACGTCGGGGTCCATGACCTCCCACACCAGGCGCTCCCGCAGGAAGGCGACGAGCTGCACCGCCCGGGTGTCGGGATGGAGCACCACGTCGGACACGTCGTAGGTGGGGTCCTCGGCGATGACCTCCTGATTGCCGCTCTCGGCGGCCACGAGCACCAGGCGTCCGGCGTTGGCGCCCTTGGAGGTCACCACGTACAGGCCCGAGCCGTCGGCGGTGAAGCTGACCACGCCGGTGCTGAGGGCGTCCTCGTGGGGGACCTCCAGGAGCAGGCGCCAGTCGTCGGAGTCGGTGTCGCGGACCATCACGTTCATCCCCCCGTCGGGGGTTGGCGCGGTTCCGCAGCGGACGTGCATGTCGACGTCGGCTACCCAATCGAGGAACCCGGGGTTCCGGGCGACCATGGTCAGCTCGCCGCTGCTCAGCTCCAGGCGGTACACGTCGTGGAGCTCGGGGTCGTCCCGGTTGAGGCCCACCAGGACCTGCTCGGGGTGGTGCTTGGAGACCTCCACCACCCGGGCCTGGACCTCCTCGAACGGAGTCAGGTCTCGGGTGGTGCCTGTCTCGAGGTCCACGCCGTACAGGCGCCAGTTCTCGTCGCCGCCCTTGTCCTGGAGGTACATCAGGTGGCGACGGTCGTGGGCCCAGAAGTACTGGCGAATCCCTCGGTCCCGATCGTCGGTGACCGGCGCGGCCTGGTCCGAGCCGAGCTCGCCGACCCAGACGTTGAGCACGCCGTCCACCGGCGCCAGGTAGGCGAGGCGTCTCCCCTCGGGCGACACGCGGGGCTGCACCCGCTCGGGGTTGCCGAACAGGACCTCTCGGGGTATGAGCGCCGCTGGGGCCGTCATCGGGCCCCACGGTAGAGTGCTGGGTCCCGAGCAGAGGAGGATCGCCCGTGTCGGTCAGCGCCTACGTGCTCATCCAAGCCGAGGTCGGCAAGTCGGCCCAGGTGGCCAAGCAGGTCGGGCACATCGACGGCATCGTCTCGGCCGAGAACGTGACCGGCCCGTATGACGTGATCGTGCGGGCCGAGGCCGAGTCGGTGGACGAGCTGGGCCGCATGGTGGTGGGCCAGGTGCAGCTGATCGACGGCATCACCCGCACCACTACCTGCCAGGTGGTGCACCTCTAGCAGTCTGCCAATCAGGGGCAGCTACGAACCGCCGGAGCGGCCACGGGCGTCACACCACGAGCAGGGCCCGGATTCCGAGGCCCATCACGAACAGGCCCCCGAAGCCGTACAGCAGGTGCTGGCGGCTCCGAAGCTGATGGCGGTAGGAGTAGAGGATCGCCACGGCGAAGGTGGCCACGAAGCCGTAGAACATGTGGAACCGGTCGACTTGCACGTCCTGGCCCGCCACCATCGTGACCCCCAGCCCCACCTGGACGAACACCGCCAGCTGCACCAGTGCCGTGAACCACCACAGGGCTCTCGTCCGGAGCTGCCGGACCCAGTGAGCGGCCAGGCACCACAGACCGGCCAAGCCGTTGCCCACAATGACGAACCAGGCCCACCCGGCGTGGACTTCGAGGAGCGATGCGAGGAGCAGGGCGCCGGACGGTCTCAGGCGGGCGAGGCGCGCTGCTCGACGCTGAACGACCACAGCTCGGAGCCGGTGGCCACCGGGCCCTGCGAACCCTCGGCTCGGGCATGGCCGTGCTGGAAGGCCTCGGAGCGGACCCAGGACTCGAAGGCCTCCTCGTCCCTCCAGCGGGTGTAGACGAGCCAAGTGCCCCGGCCGTCGGTGGGCCGGAGCAGCTGGAACTCCTCGAAGCCGTCGGTCTTCTCTACCTCGCCGGCCCTGGAGGCGAAGCGGGCGGCCAGCTCGTCGCCCCGCCCCGCCGGCACGGTGATGGCGTTGATCCGCACGATGGACATGGGCCGATCTTC
>JALYHE010000196.1 GCA_030776705.1 Actinomycetota bacterium
GTCTCCGGCATGGGCCTCAGCTGGCCCCTGCGGGGACCGGTGACCTCCCCGTTCGGGTCCCGGTGGGGGCGCCTCCACGCCGGCATCGACATCTCGGGCGGCACCGGCACGCCCATCCGGGCGGCCAAGGCCGGCATTGTGATCTTTGCAGGCACGATGAGTGGCTACGGCAACGTGGTGATCATCAACCACGGTGGTGGCTTCAGCACCTTGTACGCCCACCAGAGCCGCCTGGGTACCAACGACGGGGCGTCGGTGGGTCAGGGCCAGGTCATCGGATTCGTGGGCTCCACCGGCCACTCCACCGGTCCCCACCTGCACTTCGAGACCCGGGTCGGCGGCTCGCCGCAGAACCCCATGAGGTACCTGCCCTAGTCCCCCGCCGTCCATGCGACATGGACGGGAGGAGGGGCGGGGCTGCAATAGCGTTTCGACGTGAGACCGGGGCTGGCCGTCGTGGGCGGAGGGCGGATGGGCGAGGCCCTCGTGTCCGGCCTGCTTGCCGGCGGGTGGGGCCCTCCCTCCGACGTCGTGGTGGTCGAGAGGCTCGAGGACCGACGCCAGGTGCTGCGCCGGCGCTTCGAGGGCGTCGAGGTCCACGCCGAGCCCGTGGCGGCCGAGGGGGCGGTCGTCGCCGTCAAGCCCGGCGACGTGGAGGCCGCCTGCCGGGAGCTGGCTCGGGCCGGAGTGGGCCGGGTGCTTTCCATCGCGGCCGGGGTGCGGTTGGCCCGGCTGCAGGAATGGCTGGGCGAGGTCCCGGTGGTGCGGGCCATGCCCAACACCCCCGCCCTGGTGGGGCAGGGAGCCGCCGCCATTTCCCCCGGCCGGTCGGCCGGCGCCGAGGACCTGGACTGGGCCGAGGGCATCCTCTCGGCGGTGGGGACGGTCGTGCGGGTTCCCGAGCACCTGCTCGACGCCGTGACCGGCCTGTCCGGCTCGGGGCCCGCCTACGTGTTCCTGGTCACCGAGGCGCTCATCGAAGCCGGGGTCCTGAGCGGTCTCTCCCGGGAGTCCAGCTCGGCGCTGGTGGTGCAGACCCTGTTGGGGTCGGCCCGCCTACTGGCCGAGTCCGGTCAGGGACCCGAGGCGCTGCGCGCCGACGTCACCTCGCCCGGCGGCACCACGGCCGCAGGGCTGAGGGCCCTCGAGGACCGGGCCGTGCGAGCCGCCTTCCTGGAGGCGGTCCAGGCCGCGGCTGAGCGGTCCCGCCAGCTGGGCGAGGCGTGGCCCTGACCTCGAAGGTCCCACTTTCGCCCGCCCCGGAGTTGTCGTACAGTCGTCCAGGCGGAGAGGAGTGGTTCCACTGGCCACGGCAGACCACGCGAAGGCAAGGTTCCTGACGGTCGCCGAGGTTGCTGCCATGCTGCGGGTCTCGAACATGACGGTGTACCGGTTGATCACCGCCGGGGGCCTGCCGGCCGTCCGCATAGGCAAGTCCTATCGCCTGCGTGAGGACGACGTGGACAAGTACCTCGCCGATCGGTACACCGAGGCTGGCTAGCCCGGGCGTCTGCGCCCGCCGGGCGTCGTGGGCTCTCCTCACCACACCGTCTCCTTCCTGTCCGACTACGGGTACGACGACGAGTTCGCCGGGGTGGTGAAGTCGGTGATCCGCTCCGTCGCCCCGCAGGTGACGGTGGTGGACGTCACTCACGGCGTCCCGCCTCACGACGTGCGAGCCGGGGCCCTCACGTTGGTACGGGCCGTCCAGTACCTGGTGCCCGGCGTGGTGCTGGCCATCGTCGATCCCGGGGTGGGCACCGAGCGGCGGGCCGTGGCGGTGGAGGCGGGCGAGGAGGGCGAGGCCGTCTTCGTGGGACCCGACAACGGGCTGCTGGCCTCGGCGGTGGCCATGGCGGGGGGAGCCACCCGGGCCGTCGAGCTGGCCAACCCCGCCTATCAGCTCCCCGCCCCGGGGGCCACCTTCGCCGGCCGTGACGTGTTCGGCCCCGCCGCCGGCCATCTCTGCAACGGGGTCGACCTGGACGAGCTCGGGCCTGCCGTGGACCCGATCACCCTCCGCCCCGGGGTGGTGCCCCTCAGCCGCCAGGAGGGCGCAGGGCTGGTCGCCGAGGTCCTGTGGGTGGACCGCTTCGGGAACGTGCAGCTCAACGTGGGCCCCGATGACGTCGACGCCATGGGCTCGCGGCTCACGGTGAGGTGGGGTGCCGGCCAGGTCCGCACCGCTCGGCGGGCCGGCGCCTACGGCGAGCTCGGGAGCGGGGAGATGGGCCTCGTCGTCGACTCCTACGGGTTGATGTCGCTGGCCTTCGACCGGCGGCCGGCGGCCGAGGAGCTGGGCCTCAGACCGGGTGACGCGGTGACGCTGGAGCCGCCGTCGTGAGGCCGGCGACCACCGTGGCCATCGTCGTGCTGCTGGTGCTCATCCTCGGCGCCGCCCTGCTCCAGTTCTTCGTCCTGGCGCCCTGACCGGTTCCCTGCGGGGGGCCGGGTGGCAGGTGGCGCCGGCGCCGGGGCGGTGGTGGCCACGAGGAAGCCGGCGAAGAGGATGGTGATGCCCGCCACCAGGGCCACGGCGAAGCCGGTCATGGCGTCGAGCACCGAGTTGAGGAGCCCGCTGGCTCCCGTCACCAGCGTTCCGCCGGCGATGAGGGCGTTGGCGGCCACCACCCTGGCCCTTCGCACCCGCATGGCGCTCCACGCCGCGCCCACCACCAGGACCAGGGTGCCAAGGCTCGAGGCAAAGGCGGCCAGTACCCGGGGCAGGGGCCCGAAGACCTCCGACCCGCGGGCCAGCTCGTGGCGGGGAAGGGAGGCGGTGAACGGGGCCGTGGCCACCACGCCGGCGGCGAAGGCGGCGAACACGGCCACGGCCACGGCCCACCGGTCCCCCCGCCGCCGCCCGCCCAACAGGTAGACGGTGCCCAGAGCCAGCACGGGCACGTTGACTATGGCCCCCAGGAGGTAGAAGAGGCGGAAGGTCAGGCCGTTCCAACCCACGCTGACCCCGGCCCACAGTGCTCCCGAAGCGAGGGCAAAGGTGGCCAGCGCGACCGTCCAGGCCAGCTCGTGGGGCCGTCGACGGTCCAGCCAGCGCTCGAACGTGCACATGGCGAAGGCCACGGCAACCAGGGTGGCGGCGGCGGACAGGGCGGCGTGGAGCGTCAGAAGGCACCCAGCGTAGGCTCGTGAACTTGTGAAGAGCGGGGGCCCGAAGGGCTAGGCTGGCGGCATGGCGCAGCGGAGCCCGCGGCGCATACCGGAAGCGGCGGTGGCCCGTCTCCCGGTGTACCTGCGCAGCCTGCTCCAGGTCGCCGAGACCAAGACGGCCACCGTCTCTTCGGAGCGGCTGGCTGAGCTGGCCGGCGTGAACGCGGCCAACGTCCGCAAGGACCTCTCGTACCTGGGCTCGTACGGGACGCGGGGCGTGGGCTACGACGTCGAGTATCTCCTGTACCAGATCAGCCGGGAGCTGGGCCTGACCCACGACTGGCCCGTGGTCATCGTCGGGGTGGGCAACCTCGGCCACGCCCTGGCCAACTATGGTGGCTTCGACGCCCGGGGATTCCGGGTGGTGGCCCTGGTCGACGCCGACCCCCGCCGGGTGGGCGAGGTGGTAGGTGACGTGGAGGTCCGCCACGTCGACGAGCTGCCCGACATCGCGGCACGCGAGCGGGTCGCCATAGGCATCATCGCCACGCCCGCGTCGGCCGCCCAGGACGTGGCCGATCGGCTGGTCGCTGCCGGCGTCACCTCGATCCTGAACTTCGCCCCGGCCCGCCTCCAGGTCCCGGAGCACGTCTCCTTGCGCAAGGTGGACCTGTCCACCGAGCTGCAGATCCTGTCCTTCTACCGGCAACGGCAGGCGGCCTCGAGGGTGCGGGCCCAGGGTGGTCCGGACCCGGCCGACGAGTGGGTGGCGTCCCTGTGAGAGGAACGGGCCCGACTGGCGGCGGGGCCCGCTCTCCGACATGCTCTGGCCATGAGGGGCGGCCCCGTTCCCCGGCGCGGAACCGCCGGCTGACGCCGTGTCCATCGTCGTCGTCGGCCTGAACTACCGCACCGTGCCGCTCGAGCTGCTCGAGCGGATGACGGTGCCCTCGGCCAGCCTGCCCAAGGCGCTGGACGCGCTGCGCTCCAGGGAGAACCTCTCCGAGGCGGTGGTGCTGTCCACGTGCATGCGCACCGAGGTCTACGTGGTGGCCGATCTGTTCCACACCGCCGTCGCAGAGCTGCGCGACTTCCTCGCCGAGGTGAGCTTCGTCGCCCCCGAGGACTTCGCCGGCCGGCTGTACTCGTTCTACGGCGACGGGGCCGTGGCCCAGCTGTTCCGGGTGGCCACGGGAATCGACTCGGCCGTGCTGGGAGAGAGCGAGGTCCTGGGCCAGGTCCGGGCCGCATGGGAGAAGGCGGCCGCCGAGGGGGCGGCCGGGCCGGTGCTGGGCTCACTGTTCCGCCATGCCCTGGAGGTGGGCAAGCGGGCCCGGTCCGAGACGGGCATCGGACGGGGCACCACCTCCATCTCCCACGCCGCCGTGGACATGGCGGCCCAGCGCCTGGGGACGCTGGAGGGCAAGCGCATCCTGGTGCTGGGCTCCGGCCAGATGGGCAAGGGCATGGCCCTGGCCCTGGCCGGCCGCTTCGGAGCGGCCGCGGGCCGGCGCCGCTCCCCGGCCGACCTGGCGGTGGCCAGCCGCAGCCGGGAGGCGGCGTCGTCCATGGCCCAGGTCATCGGCGGCCGTGCCGTGC
>JALYHE010000197.1 GCA_030776705.1 Actinomycetota bacterium
CCCCGGGGACGAGGCGGCCCTCCATGACGTTCATCTACGACCTGGTCTTCGACGCCGCGCCGGCAACCGTCGACACCAGCTACCTGCCGCGGCTGCGGAAGGCGGCTCGCTCCGCCATCCAGCACAGCACGCTGATCGGCGTGATCTCCGAGTCGGTGGAGCACGAGCTGAACGCCAGGTACCCCGAAACGGTCGGCCGGACCGTTCTTATCCGGCCCGGGCCCACCACCTTCCCCCAGGTCACGGCGGCCACTTCGGCTCGGGTGCTCGGGGCACATGGGCTCACGCCTGGGTACCTGCTCCACGTCGGCACGCTCGAGCCGCGCAAGAACCTGGCACGGCTGGTTCGAGCCATAGCCTCCCTGCCTGCCCCGCTGGTCGCGGACCGCCCGCTGGTCCTCGTCGGTCCCGACGGCTGGGCAAGCCGTGACCTGGAGGTGGCGCTAGAGGCCGTCCCCGGGCGGTGGCGGCGCATCCCGTTCGTGGACGACGCCGAGCTCCGGGTGCTCTACGACCACGCCGCTGTGGCCGTGACCCCGAGCATCTACGAGGGTTTCGGCCTTCCGCTGCTCGAGGCCATGAGCCTCGGCGTGCCGGTGGCCTGTTCGGCCATTCCCGTGTTCGAGGAGGTCGCCCAGGGCTCGGCGGCCACGTTCGATCCTACCGACCAGGACTCCATCGCCGACACCCTCGAGCGCCTCTTGAGCGACGGCGACCGGCTGGCCGTCCTGGGTGAGGCCGGCCGTCGTCGGGCGGAGGCGTTCGACTGGGACACCAGCGCTGACGCGCTGCTCGACGCAGTCGCGGGGCTGGCTCGGGAGCGGGCCCCGGCGGCATGACGGAGCTGGCCTTCGACGCCCGTCCTTCCGCTCCAGCATGGCCGCGGAAGAGGCGCCTCGTGTTCGGAGCAGGAGCGCATGCCCTCGTGCGAGCGGGCTCCGTCCTGGTTGCCCTGGTAAGCGCCCCTTTGCTGGCCCGTTACCTGGGTCCCGACGGCTATGGCCAGTACACGACCGTGCTGGTGGTGTACTCGCTCCTCCTCACCAGCGGCGACGGCGGCCTGTCCTTGCTCGTGGGCAGGGAGTGGCCGACGCTCGCCGCCGAACGCCGCCGTGGCTGGCTCGTCGACTTCTGGCGGCTGCGGGTGCTGGTGGCCCTCGCCGTCACCGCTGCCGGAGGCGTCGCCGCGCTCGCCGGCGGGTGGCCATCGGGCATCAGGGCGGGGCTTCTCGTCGCCTTGATGGCGCTTCCCGTCGCGCTGTGCGGAGGTTCGGCGGTGGCGCTCTTCGCCGCCGAGCTGCGACCCGGCTTGGCCGCCGGCGTGGAGCTGCTCAGCCGGGCCGGCTGGTTGGTCGGGCTGGTGCTCGTCATCGCCGCCGGCGGGGGGATCGTTGGTTGTGTCGCCGCCTTCGTGGTGAGCCAGGCCCTGGCGGCCGCCGGAGCCATGGCCCTGGTCCGTCGGCGCCTTCCCTCGGACGGCGGCGCCCCAGGGACAGGCGTGGCGAGGATGGCCCGGTCGGCGGCCCTCCTCGCTCTCCTCCCGTTGGTCGGGCTGGTGTACGCCCGGGCCGACACCCTGGTCCTGGCCACCAGGGTGCCCATGGACGAGGTGGCCGCCTACGGCCTCAGCTACCGGCTCGTAGAGGCGCTCCAGGTGGTGGCCGCGGTGGTCGTGGGCCTGCTCGTGCCCCTCATGGTCCGGGCCGGGACGTCTGGTGCCGGACGCGTGTACTCCCGCGGGCTCGAGCTGCTGGGCTGGGTCTTCTTCCCGGCCGCGGCCGTGCTGGCCACCGCATCCAGGGAGGTGCTGGGCCTGCTCGGCGGCGACGCCTTCCTGGAGGTGGGCACGGGTGGCGCCCGCCCGGAGCACGCCCTGGCCCTCCTCATGGCGGCGTTGGTGCTCATGATCGTGGGGATGGCCAACGGCGCCGTGCTGATCGCCTTCAACCGGGAAAGGGCCCTGCTGGTCGCCTTCGCCCTCTGCATACCCCTCAACCTCCTCTTGGCGGCGTGGTGGTCCGGCACCCACTCCTTCGTGGGAGCGGCGGCGGCCACGCTCGTAACCGAGGCGCTCGGTCTGGCCTGGACCACCTGGCACGTGCGGAGCACGCTCGGGCCGGCGGGCCTGCGCGTGGCCGTGGGTTGGCCGCTCGCAGCAGCCCTGGGAGTGGCAGCCACCATGGTGGCGGCGGCTGCCCTTCCCCTTCCGTTCCGGCTGCTGGTGGTGGCGGCGGTGGCCGTGGTGGTGCTGGCCCTGTCGCCGATGCGCGCCCGCCTCCTGCGCAGCGTCGACGGCTGGGCCCCGCCGCCAGGGACCGGGGGGCGCTGGCTCCGGGCCGTCCAGGCGCACGCCCGTTTCCGCATGGGCTCGGGCCAGCCAACCGACGAGAGCTCGGAGTGGCTGCTCCGCTCCACGGCCTCGTCCCGTCCCTTCCTGTGGGTGGGCGGTCCCGCAGCCACGGCCGCTGCCGTGCCGTGGCTACGCCGCAGGCGTGCCTCCGTGTTCGTGGCAGGAGCAGTGCGGCACCGGATCGGCCACACCCGGTTCGGAGATCCCTGCTGCCTTCCCTGGCCCAGTGGGACGTTCGCCGCCGTGGCGTGTCGGGTCGAGGCCCTCGAAGAGGCAACGGCGCGCATCGGAGCGGCCAAGTGCCTGGCCGAGCTGGCGAGGATGGTGGGGCCAGAGGGCCGGGTGGTGCTGGCCGGGTCACCCGAAGCCCGGCTGTGGGAGGCCGTCCCCGGTCCGACCCTCACACCGGAGGCGGCGCCGGCCTTCCCGGGGCCGGGACCCGAGCGCGGCGTTGTGCTGAGGCCCCTCCCGGTGGGCTCGGCCACACCCGGAGCAGAGCCCTCGGTGAACCTGGCGTGCGGCGAGGATCGGCGGCCGGGCTGGATCGACGTCGACCTGCGGCCTGTGGGGGACGTGGTGGCGGCCGTGGAGGTGCTGCCGTTCAAGACGGGCTCGGTGGCTCGTCTACGCGCCCAGGACATCCTCGAGCACTTCTGGCGCGACGATCACGCTCGGCTGCTCGAGGAATGGCGCCGCGTCCTGGCCCCAGGCGGCTCGCTGGAGCTGCGCGTCCCGAACCTGGTCCACCTGGCCGACCTCGTCAGCCGGGGCCAACTGGTGGAGAAGGTGGTCGAGAACCTCTACGGCGGGCATCGCTTCGGGCCGGCCGGGGCGCTCGACACGCACCACTGGGGATGGACCCCGGCGACCATCGAGCGCGACCTGCTCGCGGCAGGGTTCCGGATGCTCGACAACGACGGTCAGGCGAACATGGCCGTGCGGGCGGTGCCGGCGTGCCGGGACAGCACGTGCTCGTAGAAGTCCACGGTCGCATCCACCATGTCGTCCACCGACCACCCCTCCCGGGCGAAGGCCAGGGCCCGCGACCGCATGGCTCGCAGGCGGCTCTCGTCGAGGAACAGGTCGGCCACCGCAGTCCCCAGGGCGACCGGCGAACGGCGGGGCACTACCACGCCGCACCGGGCGTGCTCGAGGAGCAAGGCGTCGCCGGCATCGCTCGTCACCGGCACCAGGCCCTGGGCCATGGCCTCCAGGGTGGCCATGGTGACGCCTCCTTCGACGTCCGTGGCCAGGACGTACACGCTGGCCCGGCGATGGACCTCCACCACGTCGGGCACGCGCCCGAGGACGGTGACGTTGCCAGCCGCGGGGCCGGCGACAGCGGCCCGGCGGGCGGCCCCTTCAAGGGGGCCCGCTCCGCACAGCAGCAGACGGGCATCCGGGACCCGCCGGATAACCGTCTCCCAGGACCGGATGGCCTGGACGGGGTCCTTCGGGTGTTGCAGGCGGGCCACCCAGACGGCGACGGGGACCGGGGCTGCGGGCGACGCCGGCGGCCCGGCCACGGGCACGGCGTTGCGGATCAGGGCCAGCGGGGTGCCCGGCGCGAGCTTCCGCAACATCGGCATGTCGCGGGCGCCGATGGTGATCAGCCCGTCCACGTGGCGAAGGGTGAGCTGCTCCACGGGACGGGCGACCAGGCGGTGCCGGATCCGGCGACCGGGGCCGAACGACGCGTGAAGGCAGGTGAAGACGGTCGCCACGCGAGGCCGGAGCCGACGGCCGATGACACCCGCCTTGGACGAGTGGAGGTGCAGGACGTCGGGGCACCACTCCCGCACCGCCCGGGCCAGCTGGGCCCTGGCCCTGGCGTCGGCCAGCGGGTCCACGGTGGGCCGGATGGAGGCCCAGGGGATGACCTCCGCGCCCCCCGCCGTGAGCGCGGACGAGAGAGCGGACGGGGACTCGGTAATCATGCCCACCCGGTGACCGCGGGCCTGCAGGCCTTGGGCCAGGATCCGCGTGTGGGTCTGGGCGCCCCCGATCTCACCCTTGGTGATGGCGAGCAGGATTCTCATGCCGGTCGGCTCCCTCTCGTCTCCCGAGCCACCCGTCAAGTTGTAGCGTGACAGGGCCCTCTCGCCGGAGGACCCGTCACCTGCTGGACTGCCGCTGGTTGTTCCATACCGGGGTGGGCCGGGTCACCGGGTACCTCCTGCAGGGCCTGGCCGAGTTGCAGCCCGACGGCGAGTGGGTCCTGTGGGGCCCGCCTTCGGTGGATCGCTACCTCTGGGCCGGGGCCAGGGCCGTGCGCAGTTTCCACTCCCCGACGGCCCTGGCCGCTCAGCGGGAGCTGGCCTCGGTGCCTGCGAGCGACGTGGCGCTGTTCCCCCACGCCGTGCGCCCGCTGGTCCGCCGGGCGCGGACGGCGGTGATGCTCCATGACGTGATCCCGGCTCTCTACGGGGGCGGGCGAGCGAGGCTTCTGGCCTGGCGGACGTTCTTCCGCCTCTCCGTTCGGCAGGCCGACGTGGTGCTCGTCTACTCCAGGGCCACCACCGAGCGGGCCCGCTCCCTTCTCGGGGTGCCACAAGAGGCCCTGCGGCCGGTGCGCCTGCCCTTGGACCTGGGCATGGTGGCTCGGGTGAGGGGCCGGCGGGCCGCTAGCCCGGCGAGGGGAGGGATGCTCTACGTGGGCCAGGCCAAGCCCCACAAGAACCTCGAACGGGCCCTGGTGGCCTTCGCCGGCTCGCAGTTCGGGCGGCGGGGAGGGACTTTCGTCCTTGCCGGGGCCGTGTCACCGGGCCGAGAGGCGTTGGAGGCGTTCATCGGGCGGGAAGGGATCTCCGGGGCCCGAGTGCTCCCCCGGGTCAGCGACGAGGAGCTCGAGGGCCTGTACGCCGACGCCAGCTTCGTCATCCAACCCTCGCTCGAGGAGGGGCTCGGCCTGCCCGTGGTCGAGGCCCTGGCCATGGGCATCCCCGTGTGTTGCAGCGCCATCCCGTCGCTGCTCGAGGCGGCGGGAGGGAGGGCCGAGACCTTCGACCCCTGGTCGGTGCCCTCGATCAGGGCTGCCATCGACAGGGTCGCCGGGGCGGCGCCCCCGTCGCTGCCCGAGCCGGACCTTCCCACGCCCGACCAGTTCGCCCGCCAGGTCCTCGACGCCGTGCTGTGAGCCCAGGAGCGCCCCGGGTGAGGCCGCCTGTTCGCCGGCGCCGGCCCCCCGGCTGGTAACCTGCGGTCCCGACCGTGAAGCGGGTCCCGTGAGGCCCGAACGGAGAGGACACACGAGCATTCCAGCCGGCGACCACGTCGAGGACCATGGCCGAGCGTGAGCGGGCGCTGACGTCGTCGTCAGCTCCGGCGCTCCGGGCCGGCGGAGTCTTCGTCCCCCGGGCCCAGGTCATGACGGCCGACGACGTGCGCCGCGCCCTCACCCGCATCGCCCACGAGGCCGTGGAGCGCAACCACGGGCTGGAGGGCGTGGCCCTGATCGGCCTGCAGACCGGCGGCGTCCCCCTGGCCCGGAGGCTGGCGGCCGAGATGGAGCGCATAGACGGGACCCAGGTCCCGCTCGGGACGCTCGACGCCACCTTCTACAGGGACGACATCGGCCTTCGGCCGTTGGTCCCCGAGGCGGTAACCGACATCGCCTTCGACCTCGACGGCCTCACCGTGGTGCTGGTGGACGACGTCCTCTTCACCGGCCGCACGGTGCGGGCCGCCCTGAACGCCTTCAACGACTACGGCCGTCCCAGGGCCGTCCAGCTGGCCGTGATGGTCGACCGCGGCCATCGGGAGCTGCCCATCCGCCCCGACTACGTGGGCAAGAACCTGCCCACCCGTCGAGGCGAGGTGGTGGACGTGAGCGAGGACGGGGTGAGCATCGGCGAGCTGAGGCCGCCCAGGTGACCCCGAACCTGCTCTCCGTCGCCGACCTGGGAGCGGAGGGCATCGAGGAGGTGCTCCGGGTCACGGACTCGTTCGTGGAGGTGAGCGCCCGGGCCATCCCCCGCGTGCCCGCCCTGCGGGGCCGGACCGTCGTGTCCCTGTTCTACGAGTGCTCCACCCGCACCCGGCTCTCGTTCGAGACCGCGGCCCGGCGCCTCTCGGCCGACACCATGAACTTCACGGCCTCCACCTCCTCGGCCGGCAAGGGGGAGTCCCTGCGCGACACGGTCGAGACCGTCGACGCCATGGGCATAGACGCGGTGATCGTGCGCCACGCCGCCGCAGGCGTGCCTTGGCAGGTGGCGGGTTGGACCGAGGCGTGCGTGATCAACGCCGGGGACGGCTGGCACGAGCACCCCACCCAGGCCCTCCTCGACTGCTACACCATCCGCCAGCGGCGCAAGACGCTGGACGGCCTGCGGATAGCCATCGTGGGCGACGTGAAGCACAGCCGGGTGGCCCGCTCCGACGTCTTGGCCTTCGCCGCCCTCGGCGCCGAGGTCACGCTGGTGGCGCCCCCCACGCTGCTGCCGCCCAGCACCACCGGGTGGCCAGTGAGCGTGAGCCACGACCTCGACGGCGTGCTCCCCAAGGCCGACGTCGTGTACGTCCTCCGCCTGCAGCAGGAGCGCATGACCGAGGCGCTGCTGCCCACGCTGCGGGAGTACACCAGCGCCTACGGGCTCACCGCCCGCCGGGCCTCCCTGCTGCAGGACGACGCCCTCGTCATGCACCCCGGGCCCCTGAACCGAGGCGTCGAGATCGCCGCCGAGGTCGCCGACACGCCCCGGTCGGTCATCACGCAGCAGGTGGCCAACGGGGTGGCGGTGAGGATGGCGGTGCTCTACCTCCTGCTGGCCGGCGGAGGAGGCGAGGTTGGCTGACGGGCGGGCGGCGCACTTCGTCCACGACGAGCCGGTCCTGATCCGAGGCGGGACCGTCGTGGACCAGACCGGCTCCCGCCGGGCGGACGTGCTCGTGCGGGACGGCCTGGTGGCCGCCGTGGGCGACGCCGGCGGGCCCGGGGCCCAGGCCGGCTCGCCGGCCCGTGTCCTCGACGCCGGCGGCTGCCTGGTCGGCCCCGGGCTGGTGGACCTCCACGCCCACCTCCGGGAGCCGGGCCGGGAGGAGGCGGAGACGGTGGAGACCGGCGCCAGGGCGGCGGCGCTGGGCGGATACACGGCGGTGGTGGCCATGCCCAACACCGAGCCGGCTGTCGACTCGGCGGCAGTCGCCCGCCACGTGCTCGGCCTCGGTGCCGGCTCCACCTGTGACGTTCGGGTGGCGGGGGCCATCACCGCCGGTCGGGAGGGCCGCCGCCTGGCCCCCCTCGGTGAGATGGCTGCCCTCGGCGTGCGCCTCTTCACCGACGACGGCAGGGGTGTCCAGGACGGCCGACTCATGCGCCGGGCCATGGAGTACGCCTCGGGCCTGGGCGTGGTCCTGGCCCAGCACTGCGAGGACGAGGCCCTGGCCGCGGGCGGCCACATGCACGAGGGCGAGTGGTCCAGCCGCCTCGGGATCCCGGGCTCGCCTGCCGAGGCCGAGGAGGTCATGGCTGCCCGCGACGTCGCCCTGGCCCGGCTCACCGGCGCCCGGCTCCACCTCCTGCACCTGTCCACCGCCGTCTCGGTCGAGCTGGTGCGAGCCGCCAAGGCCGCCGGCATCGGCGTCACGGCCGAGGTCTGCCCGCACCACTTCACGCTCACCGACGCCGACGTGGCCGGCTACGACCCCGTGTTCAAGGTCAGCCCGCCGCTGCGCACGGCCGCCGACGTGGAAGCGGTGAAGGAGGGGCTGCGCTCCGGCGCCATGGACGCCGTGGCCACCGACCACGCTCCCCATCCCCAGGAGGCCAAGGAGGTCCCCTTCGCCGAGGCCCCGCCCGGCATGGTGGGCCTGGAGACGGCCATGGCCCTGGCCCTCACCGAGCTCGACCTGCCGGTCGAGCGGGTGCTGGCCCTCATGTCCTGGCAGCCGGCCCGCATCGCCGGGATGGCCGCGGACCACGGTGGCCCGGTGGCGGAGGGACGGCCGGCCAACCTCTGCGTTGTCGACCCTGGGGAGCGTTGGGTCGTGGAGCCGGGCCGCTCGGCCAGCCGCAGTCGCAACAACCCCTACGCCGGGCGCAAGCTCACGGGACGGGTGCGCCACACGGTGCTGCGAGGCGAGCCGGTGGTCGTCGACGGAGAGGCCCAGCGGTGACTCCGGAAGGCACGAACGCGAGCGCCGGGAAGGAGGCGCTGCTGGTCCTCGCCGACGGCACCACCTTCGAGGGCGAGCTGGCGGGCGCCAACCCTCCGGGCGGTGTCGCCACCGGAGAGGCCGTGTTCAACACCGTCATGACCGGCTACCAGGAGGTCATCACCGATCCCTCCTACGCCGGCCAGGTGATCGCCTTCACGTACCCCCACATCGGCAACTACGGCGTGGCTCCGGGCGACGACGAGAGCCGACGGCCCTTCTGCCGGGGGGTCGTCGTCCGGGACCTGGCCCACCGACCCAGCAACTGGCGGTCGACCGAGACCCTGTCCTCCTTCCTCGCCCGCCACGGCGTCCCCGCCATCTCCGGTGTCGACACCCGTAGGCTGACCCGGCGTCTGCGGGAGGCCGGCTCCATGCCCTGCGCCTTCGGCGCCGCCGACCAGCGGGACCTGAAGGAGGCGGCCACCGCCGCGGCCGGCACCGAGGGCATCGACCTGGTGCCCGACGTCACCACGGCCGAGGCCTACACGGTCGGCCTGGGGAGCTTTCGGGTGGTGGCCTACGACTACGGCATCAAGCGGGCCATACTCCGCCAGCTGGCCGCCTGGGCCACCGTGGAGGTGGTCCCGGCCGCCACTCCCGCCGAGGACGTCCTGGCCCGCGCCCCCGACGGGGTCTTCCTCTCCAACGGGCCCGGCGACCCGGCCGCCGTCACCTACGCCCACGACATCGTCCGCCAGCTGCTGGGCCGGGTCCCGGTGTTCGGCATCTGCCTCGGCCATCAGCTCCTGGCCAGTGCCCTGGGGGGCGAGACCTACAAGCTCAAGTTCGGCCACCACGGCGGCAACCACCCGGTGCGGCGCATGGCCACCGGGGCGGTGGAGATCACCAGCCAGAACCACAACTACGCCGTCGCCGAGGGGAGTGTCCCCTCCGCCGAGGTCACGCACCTCAACCTCAACGACGGGGTCGTGGAGGGCCTGCGGGCCCGGGAGGCGCCCGCCTTCAGCGTCCAGTACCACCCCGAGGCCGGCCCTGGCCCCCACGACGCGCGCTACCTGTTCGGCCAGTTCCGGGAGCTGATGCAGGCGTGGCGGGGGGGCGAGCCCTAGGGGATGCCCAAGCGCACCGACATCGAGTCCGTCCTGGTCATCGGCTCCGGCCCCATCGTGATCGGCCAGGCCAGCGAGTTCGACTACTCCGGCACCCAGGCGTGCCGCGTGCTCCGTGACGAGGGGTACCGCGTCGTGCTGGCCAACTCCAACCCGGCCACCATCATGACCGACCCCGACTTCGCCCACCGGACCTACGTGGAGCCGCTCAGCGTCGACGTGGTGGCCGCCATCGTGGAGAGGGAGCGCCCCGACGCCGTGCTGCCCACCCTGGGGGGCCAGACCGCCCTCAACCTGGCCATGGCCCTGCACGAGCGAGGTGTGCTCGACGACGTCGGCGTGGAGATGATCGGGGCCAAGCCCGAGGCCATCGCCACCGCCGAGAACCGTGAGCGGTTCAAGGACGCCATGACGGGGATCGGCCTCCACGTCCCGGCCTCCGGCTTCGCCTACCACCTCGACGAGGCCATGGAGGTGGCGGCGGGGATCGGCTACCCGGTCATCGTCCGCCCCTCCTACGTGCTGGGCGGCGGCGGCTCGGGCATGGCCCACGACCCCGAGTCCATGCGCCGCACGGCGGCGGCGGGCCTCGATGCCAGCCCAATCTCCGAGATCCTCATCGAGCGGTCCATCGCCGGCTGGAAGGAGTTCGAGCTGGAGGTGATGCGCGACGGAGCCGACAACTGCGTGGTCATCTGCTCCATCGAGAACGTCGACCCCATGGGCGTGCACACCGGGGACTCCGTCACCGTGGCGCCGGCCCAGACGCTCTCCGACGTGGAGTACCAGCTCATGCGCGACGCGGCCTTCGACTGCATCCGCCGCATCGGCGTGGAGACGGGCGGCTCGAACATCCAGTTCGCCGTCAACCCCGCCGACGGCGACATGGTCGTGATCGAGATGAACCCCAGGGTGAGCCGCTCGAGCGCGCTGGCGTCCAAGGCGACGGGCTTCCCCATCGCCAAGGTGGCCGCCCGCCTGGCCGTGGGCTACACCCTCGACGAGGTCCCCAACGACATCACCCGCCAGACGCCGGCCAGCTTCGAGCCCACCATCGACTACGTGGTGACCAAGCTGCCGCGGTGGGCCTTCGAGAAGTTCCCCGGCACCCCCCAGGTCCTCGGCACGAAGATGCAGTCGGTGGGTGAGGCCATGGCCATCGGCCGCACCTTCCCGGAGTCGCTGCAGAAGGGCCTGCGCTCGCTGGAGCACGGCCGCCTGGGACTCAACTGCGACCCGGGCGAGACGCTGCTCGACGACCTGGACGACGACGAGCTGGTGCGGCTGGCCGCTGTGCCCACGCCCGACCGCCCGTTCCACCTCGAGGCCGCGCTGCGCCGCGGGATCGGCGTGGAGCGCCTGGCCGCCGCCACCCGGGTGGACCCATGGTTCCTCGACCAGATCGGCCACATCGTCGAGGAGCGGGCCGGCCTGGCCCGGGCGGGCCTGGCCGGGATGGGACGGCGGAGCTGGCGGCGGGCCAAGCAGCTGGGTTTCTCAGACGCCCAGCTGGCGTGGCTGTGGAGCCGCGACGGGGGCCGGGTGAGCGAGGAGGCGGTCCGCTCGGCCCGGCTGGCCTCGGGGACCAGGGTGACCTTCAAGACCGTCGACACCTGCGGAGCCGAGTTCGAGGCCCGCACGCCCTACCACCACTCCACCTACGAGGACGAGGACGAGGTGGCAGCCAGCAGCGGCCGCACGGTCGTGATCCTGGGATCGGGGCCCAACCGCATCGGCCAGGGCATCGAGTTCGACTACTGCTGCGTGCACGCCAGCTTCGCCCTGCGCGACGCCGGCTACCAGACGGTCATGGTCAACTGCAACCCCGAGACCGTGTCTACCGACTACGACACGAGCGACCGGCTCTACTTCGAGCCCCTCACCGTCGAGGACGTCCTCGACGTGATCGAGGCCGAGGAGGCAGCGGCCGCTTCCGGCGGCGGACGGCTCGAAGGCGTGGTGGTGAGCCTGGGCGGGCAGACACCGCTCAAGCTGGCCAGCCGGCTGCCCGCCGGGCTGGTGCTGGGCACCAGCCCGGAGTCCATCGACCTGGCCGAGGACCGCGAGCGGTGGAGCTCCCTGTGCGCCCGGCTGGAGATCCCCCAGCCGGCGGGGGGCACGGCCCACGACCTGGAGGAGGCCCTGGGCATCGTCGAGCGGATCGGGTACCCGGCGCTGGTCCGGCCCAGCTACGTCTTGGGCGGGCGGGCCATGGAGATCGTCTACGACGAGGACGGCCTGCGCCGGGCCATGGCCGAGCTGGCCACCTTCGGGGCCGTGGGGGGGCCGGTGCGGCCCGGGTCGTTGGGGCGGGAGGGGGGGCTGTCAGCCGAGCGCCCCGTGCTGGTGGACCGCTTCCTGGAGGACGCCATAGAGGTGGACGTCGACGCCGTTCGCGACGCCGACGGGGAGACGGTGATCGGGGGCGTCATGGAGCACGTCGAGGAGGCGGGCGTCCACTCGGGTGACTCGGCCTGCGTCATCCCGCCCGCAACCCTGCCCGGGGTGGTGGTCGGGGTCATAGAGGAGTACACCCGCGCCATCGCCGAGGCCCTCGACGTCCGGGGCCTGCTCAACGTCCAGTACGCGGTGAAGCAGAACCAGGTCTTCGTCATCGAGGCCAACCCTCGGGCCAGCCGCACGGTGCCGTTCGTGTCCAAGGCCACGGGCGTGCCCCTGGCCAAGGTGGCGGCCCGGGTCATGCTGGGGGCCAGCCTGGCCCAGCTACGCGAGGAGGGGCTCCTTCGCGAGCCCGTCCACGGGGGTCACGTGAGCGTCAAGGAGGCGGTCCTGCCGTTCAGCCGCTTCCCCGACGTCGACACCGTCCTCGGGCCCGAGATGCGCTCCACCGGCGAGGTGATGGGGATCGACGCCACCCTGGGGCTGGCCTTCGCCAAGAGCCAGATCGCGGCAGGCGACCGCCTGCCCGAGTCAGGCTCGGTGTTCTTCTCCCTGGCCGACCGCGACAAGGAGGCGGGGGTCGGCGCCGCCGGCCGCTTCGTGGAGCTGGGCTTCAGCCTGGCCGCCACCGCCGGCACCGCCGCCCACCTGGAGGCCCACGGGGTGCCGGTGGAGACGGTGGTGGGCAAGGTCGGGGAGGCCGAGGAGGAGGGGGACGGGCACCTCATGACCGCCCTCGAGCTCATCGCCAGCGGGAAGGTGCAGCTGGTGGTCAACACGCCCAAGGGCCGGGGGCCCCGTGCGGACGGGGCCTACATCCGCACCGCGGCCCAGCTGCACAAGGTGCCGTGCCTCACCACCGTGGCCGCGGCCCGGGTCGCGGCCGCCGGCATCGGCGACTGGGGACGGCACCGGCTGTCGGTGCGCAGCCTGCAGGAATACCTGGAGGGGGACCAGCTACGCCTCCCTCTCTGAGAC
>JALYHE010000198.1 GCA_030776705.1 Actinomycetota bacterium
GCATCGCCCTCCGGGCCGAGCAGCCCTTCGAGCAGCTCCTGGCCGTGGGGCTCACCACCATCATCGGCCTGCAGACCTTCATCATCATCGGGGGCGTCACCCGCCTGGTCCCCCTCACCGGCATCACCTTGCCGTTCATGTCCTACGGAGGCTCGTCACTGGTGGCCAACTACGTCCTGTTGGCCCTGCTCCTGCGGGTCTCCGACGACACCGGGAAGCGGGCCCGGCGCACGGCCACCCAGGCCGCCGCCTCCAGGGACGAGACCGTGCGACAGGCCGGCTGACGGGCCGTTCGCGTGGACCGACAGATCCGACGGGTGGGAGTGGCGATGCTGGTGCTGATCGGCGCCCTGTTCCTCCAGCTCAACTACCTCCAGGTGGTGCGGGCCGACAAGCTGGCCAACGACCCGGGCAACGCTCGTAAGGCCACCCGTGACTTCAACCGGGACCGGGGCACCATCCAGACGGCCGACGGGGCGGTAGTGGCCCAGTCCGTGCCCACGCCCAACGCCTCCTTCAAGCGGTTGCGCCGGTACCCCGAGGGTGCCCTGTTCGCTCACGTGAGCGGGTACTTCTCGTTCACGTTCGGGACCGACGGGGTGGAGAACCACTACAACGACGAGCTGACCGGACGCGCCGCCGAGGTCGCCGCCGTGCGGGACGTGCTCTCGGAGCGCACCCGGACCGGCAACGTCACCCTCACCATCTCCAAGAGTCTGCAGCAGGTGGCCCGGGACGCACTGGGGGCCCGGCGCGGATCGGTGGTGGCCCTGAACCCCATCGACGGGGCCGTGCTGGCCATGTGGAGCTTTCCGTCGTTCGACCCCAATCCGCTTTCCGCCCACGACCAGAGGAGCGTGCAGGCCTACTGGAAGGCCATCCAGGCGGACCGCTCCAAGCCCGTGCTAGCCCGTTCCTTCCGTGAGCGCTACGCCCCCGGCTCCACCTTCAAGGTGGTCACCGCCGCCGCCGCCCTGGAGCGAGGCCCCGAGCTGGTGGGCAAGTCCTACCCGCGCCTTCGCCAGCTCGACCTGCCCCAGACGGACAAGAACCTGCCCAACTTCGGCGGTGCCACCTGCGGGGGGTCGCTGCCCGACCTGTTGAAGGTGTCGTGCAACACCGGCTTCGCCCAGATGGGCCTCGATCTCGGCGCCGACCGCCTGGCCGGGGAAGCCAGGGACTTCGGATTCGCGGCCCGGCCACCCCTGGACCTGAACGCCGTGGCCCAGTCGGGCTTCCCGGAAGCCTCCACCTTCCGCAAGAGCAAGCCGGCCCTGGCCCAGTCCGCCATCGGCCAGCAAGACGTGGCGGCCACCCCCCTCGAGATGGCCCTGGTGGCGGCAGGCGTGGCCAACGGCGGAACGATCATGACGCCGCACGTCATGGCCGAGGTCCGCGACAGCGAGGGGCAGGTGGTGCGGACCTGGCGAAGAGAGCCGTGGCAGCGGGCCATGAGCCCAGCCAACGCGGCTGCCCTCCGGGACATGATGGTCGGCGTCGTGAACGGCGGCACGGCGCGGGGGGCCGCCGTTCCCGGCGTGCAGGTGGCGGCCAAGACGGGCACGGCCCAGACCACGGGCGACAACTCCCACGCCTGGATCGTCACCTTCGCCCCCGCCGAGGCTCCTCGGGTGGCGGTGGCGGTGATCGTGGAGAGCCAGCCCGGGTTGGGCGACACCGTCACCGGTGGGCGAGTGGCCGCCCCCATCGCCCAGGCCGTCATGGCCGCGGCGTTGCGCAGCCGGTGAACCCAACCGGCGCCGCCCCCTAGGCTGGGCCCTGGTCATGGCCCAGAAACCGCCGGTGACGGTGTACAGCGACCGCTACGAGATCCGGCGCCAGGTGGCCCGAGGCGGGATGGCCGACGTGTATCTGGCCCACGACCAGCTGCTGAACCGCCCCGTGGCCCTGAAGGTGCTCTTCCCCGAGCTGTCCGTGGACCAGTCCTTCGTGGAGCGGTTCCGCCGTGAGGCCCAGGCCGCCGCCAACCTGAGCCACCCCAACATCGTCCCCATCTACGACTGGGGCGAGTCCGAGGACACCTACTTCATCGTCATGGAGTACGTGGACGGCAAGCCGCTGTCGACCCTCATCCGAACCGAGGGCACCCTCCTGCCCGACCGGGCTGCCGGGATCGGCGCCGCCGTGGCCGGGGCCCTGGCCTTCGCCCATCGCAACCACGTAATCCACCGCGACGTCAAGCCCGGCAACGTGCTCATCGACCCCCACGACCAGGTGAAGGTCACCGACTTCGGCATCGCCCGGGCCGCCAACACCCAGGAGAACCTCACCCAGACCGGAGCCGTCATGGGGACGGCGACGTACTTCTCACCGGAGCAGGCCCAGGGCCACGAGGTCGACGCCCGCAGCGACGTGTACTCGCTGGGCGTGGTGCTCTACGAGATGGTCACCGGCGAGCCCCCGTTCACCGGCGACAGCCCCATCGCCATCGCCTACAAGCACGTCAGGGAGCAGCCCGTCCCACCCCGAGAGGTCAACTCGGCCGTCCCCGCTCCCTTCGAGGCCATCGTCATGCAGGCCATGGCCAAGGACCCCTCCGAGCGCTATGCCAACGCCGAGGAGCTCCGGGCCGACCTGCTCCGCTACCGCCAGGGGCGAAAGATCGCCGCCGCCCCGCTGATCATGCCGCTGGCGACGGGCGCCGACACCGAGGCGGTGGCCACCGTCCCGGCCGAGGCCGCCGCCGACGAGTCGCCGGTGACCCGGGCCGTCGCCACCTCCGAGGACGGGACCAAGTTGGCCCCGGCTGCCGTGGACGAGCAGCGCCGGCAGCCGCCCCCCCCGCCCCAGCGCAACCGGACCGGCGTCTATCTGGCACTGCTCTTAGGCATGCTGGCCGTGCTGCTCCTCCTGCTCTTCCTGTTGGGGCGGACCCTGGGCCTGTTCGGCGAGGGCGGTGCCGGCCAGGTCACGGTGCCAAACGTGATCGGGGCGCCCGCCGAGGAGGCCGAGGAGACCCTGAGGGGCCTCGGGCTTCGAGTCGAGCGGCGCATGGAGCCGGGCGAGGGGACACCGAACACGGTGCTGGGCCAGGAGCCGCCCGGCGACACCAAGGTGGACAAGGGATCCACGGTCGTGCTCCGGATCAGCCAGGGCCAGGCGCAGGTGAGGGTCCCTTCGCTGGTGGGCCAGGACGTGGACGACGCCCGGGCCACCCTCGAGCGACTGGGCCTCGAGGCACAGGTCAGCACCCAGCCCGACGACAACCAGAGGGAAGGGCGCGTCCTGGACCAGGACCCCAACGCCGGAGCCGAGGTGGCCAAGGGGTCGGTGGTGAGGCTCACCGTGTCGGGGGGCAAGTCCAAGGTGACGGTCCCGAGCGTGGTGGGCCAGGACTCGGCCTCGGCCGCCGCCGAGCTGGGCCGGGCCGGGTTCAGGGTGCGCACGGTGCGGGAGCCGTCGGCCACGGTGGCCCGGGATCGGGTTATCCGCACCGACCCCGGCGCCGGCACCCAACTGGACAAGGGCTCCACCGTGACCCTGGTGGTGTCCTCGGGGCCCGAGACCACCACCACCGTGGCACCCACCACGTCCACCACCAGGGCCGCCACCAGACCCCCCATACCCAGGCCCTCGACCTGAGCGAAGGGCTACGCCGAGGCGGCCACGCCTCCCAGGAAGTTGGCCAGGATCGTCTTGCCGTCCCTGGTGAGGATGGACTCGGGGTGGAACTGGACGCCCTCCACGGGCAGGCTGCGGTGGCGGATCCCCATGACGGTGCCGTCGTCGGCCTCGGCCGTGACCTCGAGGGCGGAGGGCAGCGACTCCCGCTCCACCACGAGGGAGTGGTAGCGGGTGGCCTCGAAGGGGTCGGGCAGCCCGCCCAGGGCGCCCTGGCCCCCATGGCGCACGAGGGACGTCTTGCCGTGCATCACCACCGGTGCCCGCACCACTCGCCCCCCGAAGACCTGGCCGATGCACTGGTGGCCGAGGCAGACGCCGAGCACGGGCACCTCCTGGCCCATCCGCTCGATCACGTCGTTGCTGATGCCGGCGTCCTCGGGGCGGCCGGGGCCGGGGCTCACCACCACGGCGGCGGGCCGAAGGGCGCGGGCCTCCTCCACGCCGATGGCGTCGTTGCGGTACACGAGGGGCTCGGCGCCGAGCTCGCCCAGGTACTGCACCAGGTTGTAGACGAACGAGTCGTAGTTGTCGACGACGAGCACGGGCGGGCCCACGGAACGAAGCTACCGGCTGGCCTAGCCTCGACGTGATGGCGCCCCAGCGCAGGCGGGCCCCGGCGGGCCGGACCGGCCGACGCAGAAATGGCCGAGGCAGCCCCTCCCGAGGCAGGGTCACCCCTCCTCCCTCGGGCCGTTACACGCCTCCCATACCGAAGTCCGAGAAGTCCAGCCCGAGGTGGCTGGTGGTGGTCATGCTCACCCTGCTCCTTCTGGGGATGCTGGTCATCGTCTGCAACTACCTCGGTCTCCTGCCCGGCGAAGCCAGCAACGGTTACCTCTTCTTGGGGCTGGGCTTCATCACGGCCGGCTTCCTGGTAGCCACCCGCTACCGCTGAGCGGCCTCAACCCCTGCGTCAACCTGAGTTACAGCGGTGTGACTCTCCCCAACCTGGTCCACAGGCTGGGGACACGGCCCACTCACTCGATGGGGGCGACGAGCTGCATCTCCTCCGTGCAGTGCCTGGGCGGGGGCGGGTCCTCCTCCGGGGCCGCCGTCACCTTGAGCTCCACCCCGCAGGCGGGGCAGCGGTAGCGCAGGTTGACCCGGCGCATCTCTCCCGAGGGCGGGGGAGGGGGCGGGGGCTGGCCCAGGGTCCTGAGGAAGAACAGCCCCACCTTCATCACCACCAGGAACATCACCACGGCGACGATGACCTCGAGGACCACGTCACCCAAGCGTAACCACGCCTGTTCCGGGCGGGCTCAGAGCCGCTCGAGGATGGTGGCGTTGGCCAGCCCGCCCCCTTCGCACATGGCCTGGAGGGCGTAGCGTCCCCCGCCCCGCCCGAGCTCGTGGACGGCGGTGGCCATGAGCCTGGCGCCGGCGCAGCCCAAGGGGTGGCCCAGGGCGATGGCGCCCCCGTTGGCGTTGAGGCGATCGCCGTCGGCGTGCAGCTCGGCCTGCCAGGCCAGCACCGCTGAGGCGAAGGCCTCGTCCACCTCGATCACCTCGATGTCGTCGATGTCGAGCTTTCCCCGCTCCAGCGCCTTGCGGGTGGCGGGCACCACGCCGGTGAGCATGGCGATTGGGTCCACGCCGGCCAGGGCGAAGGTGTGGAACCGGGCCCGCGGGGCCAAGCCCAGCTCGGAGGCCCTCTCCTCGCTGGTGAGGAGCACGGCCGCGGCCCCGTCGCCGCTCTGGGCGGAGTTGCCGGCGGTGACCTTTCCGCCGTCCTTGAAGGCGGGCTTCAGAGCGGCCAGGGACTCGACCGTGGTCTCGGGGCGGACGGCCTCGTCGTGGTCGAGCGCCGCGCCGGTCGGCTCACCGGCCTCGTTCTTCACCGCCACGGCCACGATCTCGCCGCCGAACCTGCCCGCGTGACGAGCCGCGGCCGCCCTCTGCTGGCTGCGGGCGCTGTAGGCGTCGAGGTCCTCCCGGGACAGCTGCCAGCGGTCGGCCACGATCTCGGCCGAGATGCCCTGCGGCACCAGGCCGCCCCGGGAGGCGTAGCGGTCGAGGACCCGGGGGCCGAAGGGCGCCCCTCCAACCTGCATGGAGGCACCCACTGGCACCCGGCTCGTGGCCTCCACCCCGGCGGCGATGACCACGTCGTAGGCGCCGGCCAGCACCCCCTGGGCGGCGAAGTGCACTGCCTGCTGCGAGCTGCCGCTCTGGCGGTCCACGGTGGCGCCCGGAACCTCCTCGGGGAACCCGGCGGCCAGCACGGCGCTGCGGCCCACGTTGAGGGCCTGCTCGCCGACCTGGGTAACGCATCCCACGATCACGTCGTCGACCAGGGCTGGGTCCAGGTCGTTGCGCCGTACGAGGGCGCCCAGGACCTCAGCGGCCAGGTCGACGGGGTGCCAGCCCCGCAGGCTGCCGTTGCGCCTCCCCACCGGCGTGCGGACGGCGTCGACGAGGACGGCGCTGGGCAGGAGGGGCACGGGCCAAGTCTGGCGCGGGCCGGCCCCATGAGGCTCGCTGCGGCCGTTCGCCCAACGGCACGTGCGGCTCCTCGTCGACCACGTCTAGTGGTCGAATTTCTGGCGCACCGCGAGGCACTGCCGATAGCCTGATCGCCACGCACTGTCATGAAATGGGGACTCTTGACGACGCTTCGCATCGAAGACCGCGCCGAACGTGACCCCCGCACCGACCCGGGCCGTCGAGCGGATGGCCCTGCACCCGAGGGCGTACCGTGGAAGGGGGGGCGAGTCGGCATGGGCGGTCAGGAAGATCTTCAGACGCTGCTGGTATCTCTGGCCGCCGACCTGTCGCAATCCGAGTCGGGCCTTTCGTTCATCTACCAGACCCTCGACGCCGTCTCGGGGCGGGAGGGCTGGACCGACGCCGTTGTGGTGCTCGACGACCCCCGCCTGGGCCGCCAGTTCTTCAGGGTCGACCGTCGCCCGCCCCAGGAGTCCTCGCTGTTCGAGAGGGTGAACGGCGGCGCTCCCAGCCTGCACGCCGAGCCCGGCCCCGTGGAGCCGTGCGTGAGCGAGACCGTCGCCAGCCTGTGTGCGGTGGCGCTGCAGATGGACCTCCTGCGCCACGACGCCTCTCACGACGGCCTCACCGGACTGTTCAACCGGAGGTCGTTCGACAGCCAGCTGGCCCAGGCCGCGGCTCGCAGCGAGCGCTACGGCTGGTCCTTCGTGCTGGCCCTGATCGACCTTGACCACTTCAAGGCGGTCAACGACCGCTACGGCCACGAAGGCGGGGACTCCGTGCTGCGCACTGTTGGGATGGAGTTGCGCAACTCGCTGCGAACCGGCGACGTCGCAGCACGGCTGGGCGGGGACGAGTTCGCCCTCGTCCTGGCCAACGGCGACCAGGACCTGGTGGACACCATCATCGGCCGGGTGGAGCGGGCCACGGGCTCCATCCTCGAGGGCACGGGCGTGGGCTTCTCCTCGGGGGTTGCCACCGCGCCGGCCGAGACCACGGACCTGGGTGAGCTGTACCGGCTGGCCGACGCCCGGCTGTACGAGGCCAAGCGGCGATGAGCGACGAGCGAGACGTCCTGGAGCTCGAGCTTCGGAGCGTGCCGGGCGTGCACGGCGTGGGCTTCACGGAGGAGAGTGGGGCACTCGTCATCCACCTGCTGACCTGGAACCGGGAAGCAGTGCCCGACATCCGCCGCCAGGTGGCCCAGCGGGTCCGAGCCCACCTGGACGGGCCCGCCCTGCTTGAATTCGGCGGCCCGGGGTGGCATTCGTCGGACAGCCCCGGCGGCTCCGGATCGGGAAGGGTGCGGCTGCTGGAGGTCCGCAAGATCACCTTCACCCAGGAGGTCGAGGTCCACCTGGCCCGCGGACAGGACAGGGCCATCGGCCGGGCCGACGCGGCGTCACCGATCGCCGCCGTCACCGCCACGCTGGACGCCCTGCGGGGCCTCGGCGTCGACCTGGCGTTCCGCGCCGACGCCGCCACCATGGCGGTGGGAAGGGACTTCGAGCCCGCCGTCGTGGTCACCCTGCACCCAGAGGACGGCGACAGCCCCCGCTACGGCGTGGGCCGGGCCGAGACCCTCGAGCGAGCCGCCTGTCACGCCACCCTCCAGGCCCTCAACCGCTCCCTCAGCCAGGGCGTCCTGCTGCCCACCGGATCGGGGGCCTGACCAGAACCCGGTGGGTCAACAGCCGGCGGCGGCGGCGAGGGCGCGGCAGGCCTGCGCCATCCGCGCCGATGAGAGCCCCGTCACCCGGCGGCGGAAGGCCCCTCTCGGCAGGGTGTGGACGTTGTCGAAGTTGACCACGCAGTCGGTCGGGACGCCGTCATGCGCGGCGGTCAGTTCGAGCTCGGAGACGAGGCCTCGCCGGGTACGGGTGAGCGCAGCTACCACGACCGAGCCGATCCGATCGGCGACGGGGTCGCGCGTCAACACCAACACCGGTCGGTCACCCCCCGGAGTGGCGGCGAACCACAACTCACCGCGCTGCATCGGCCCAGTCGGACCAGTCCTCGGCGGGCCCCCACTCGGCTGCAGCGGCCAAGGATTCCTCACCCGGGTCGAGGGGTAGCTGGCGCCAGGTGTCGGCGTCGACCTCGCTCGCCAGTCGGAGCAGTTGGCGGCGGAGGGCGTCCCGGAGCAGCTCGGAACGGTGGACTCCGAGGCGATCGGCCCATTCCTGGGCGGCGCGGGCGTCAGCATCGTCGACCCGGAAGCTCAGCATTGTCATACGGCAATGCTAGTCCGTATGACGCGCGCAGCAGTGGCGGCGAGACGACGCGTCACACCTCGCACGTATGGTGCGAGCAGGCTCTTGTCTCATCCAGTTACTGCTCAGCAGAAGAGGTCGTTGCAAGGCGACCATGGGCTTGCGAAGCGGAGCACCGAACCTTGGCCGAGTCGCCGAAGCCGGTACGGACACGTGACCATGACCCCGAACGAGGTCTTCGTGCCAGTGGGGAGGGGCCCGCCCCCGACCTACTCAGGGATGCCGTCGACGTAGGCGACCCGGCGGGTCCGGATGGCGGGCACCACGGCCCCCGGCGTGATGCTGCCGACGAGGTTGAGCGGGTCGGTGGCGTTGACGACGACGCGCTCACCAGTACGGGGGAGCTTGCGCACGTGCACCAGTTGCTCGGCGGCGGTGGGAAGGGCGAACTGCTCACCGCCGAACCCGGCGACGAAGCGCCCGCCTCGGATCAATCCACGGTCCTCGAGCCGGCGCAGGGCCCGTTGCAGGTCGCGCCACGGGAGCCGTATGGACTCGCGTACGGCCAGGTCCCTGAAGACCACGCCCCATCGGCTGAGTAACAGGTCGGCCATGGCCTCGGCCAGCTCGTCACGGTCGCCGTCCGCCCCACTGGAAGGGACCAACGACCAGCGCCCGGCCGCGACGCCACGGGCCTGAGGGCCACGCCTCATCCGAGAGAGCCGCACCGTGTCGCGGCCGCCTCGGGGCCGCTTGTCCACCCGGGCCCGAATGGCGCCGAACCCGTCGGAGGTGAGCAGGCCCCGGGCCACGCCGTCCCACAGCCCCCGTTCGATGTCCTCGGGCAACCGCCTCGTCGCCTCGCCGAGCTCGCCGGCGAAGCACGCCCCCCGGTCTCGCAGCACCTCCACGATCTCGGCGGTGACGCCTGTGGTCGGCTCGACCGGGTCGGTCCCGCCCCGTGCCGCCTCGAGCAGCCAGCCCAGGTCGTCGCGGAACACGACCGAGATCGGGGTCGCCTTGTTGGGGGCGCCCGCGGGCCCGTCGGCCTGGCGTGCGGGCGGGCTGAGGCGGAGCCAGGCGACCTCGCCGTCATGGCACAGCCGGTCGAGGGTGGCCGGGTCGTAGTGGCGCAGGCGGCGGCCGAGCAGCTCGGTCTCCCACGCCGCCGCCGCCGCTTCCCAGCCCTGGAGCCGGCCGATGGCCGCGGCGAGGCCTTCCTCACCCGAGAGGCGGGTGTCGGGCGTGAGGTGGTGCCAGCGCAGGAGGAAGCGCACGAAGTCCTGAACGGTGGCCGGCTCGACACCTTGGCGGCGGGCCCGGCGGGAGTAGGCGTGCATGCGGGCCAGCAGGCGCCGGCCCACCCACTCCGTGCGCCCGGCATCGGTGTACGTTCCCTGGAGGGCGAAGCCCTGGTGCTCGAGCGCCCCCAGGGCCGACGCCACTCGACCGGCGGGCAGTCCCGTCGACGACGCCAGCCCGTCGATCGTGGTGACCCCCGCCAGCTCCAGGTGGCCCCGTACGACCGCGGTGACGGCGCCGTCGTCGCCTTCGAACACGAGCCTGGCGTCGTCGACCATCTCGGCCGGGCACCAGAGCAGACGGCCGTCGTGCTCGATGACCCGGCCCCGGCCCCGGTCCGCCAGCTCGGCCCAGAGCCCTCCCCACTCGTCGTTGGGAGGCATCACCACGAGCGAGCACAGGAGGTCGTGCAGTTCGTCGCTGCTGGCGGGCTGAGGCCTGATCTCCTCGTGGACTCGGGCGACGGCGTCCGGGTCGAGCCGCCCGATGGCGGTGAGGTCGACGGCCAGACCCCGCCGGAGGACGACGGCGTTGGTGCGTCGGTTCTGAAGCTCCTCGTCGTCGAGGAAGGCGTAGGGCCGGGCCGTGAGGATCTCGTGGGCCAGCACCGACGGCTCGGTGGTGTCGACCGTGTGCACCGCCACCTTCCCCGTCTCGATCCCTTCCAGCAGGTCGTGGAGACCATCGGAGTCAAGGGCCTCGTGCAACGTGTCGTGGACGGTTTGGCGAACGATCAGGTGGTCGGGTATCTCCACGGGGCCCGCCCGGTTGTCCTGGCAGGCCGCGGCCTGGGGGAAGAGGGCGGCCATGAGGTCGTCGGCCTCCATGCGCTGGAGCGGCGGAGGGTTCCGACGCCCACCCCGGAACCGCAGCACGAGCAGGGCCCGGTTGAGGTTCCACCGCCACCGTGAGGTGAACATCGGGGCGTCGAGCACGGCCTGTTGCAGTGTCTCCTCCACGGTTCGGCTGCTCACGTAGCGGGGCACGTCCTCCAGAGGGAAGCTGTGGTGGGGGCCGAGCGACAGCACGACGGCGTTGTCGTTGGCCGCCGCCTGCAGCTCGAAGTCGAACGTACGGCAGAACTTCTTGCGCATGGCCAGACCGAAGGCGCGGTTGACGCGACCTCCGTGGGGCGAGTGGATCACCAGCTGCATGCCGCCCGTCTCGTCGAAGAAGCGCTCGATGACGAGGGTCTGCAATGTGGGCATGGCGCCCAGGACGGCGCGGCCCACGGCCAGGTAGTCGACGACCATCGTCGTCGCCGCCGAGTCGATGCCGGGGGTCTCCATCAACCACTGGCGGGCCCCGTCGGGGTCGCCTTGGCGGAGGAGCTCGTCGACGCGCCGGCGGAGGTCCGAGACCTCCTCGGAGAGCTCGACGGTCCGAGCCGGCGCCTCGCCCAGCCAGAAGGGCACGGTCGGTGGGGCGTTGCCGGCGTCCCTCACCCGCACCACCCCGGCCTCGACCCGGCGGACCTGCCACGAGTGGGTGCCGAGGAGGAAGATGTCGCCCGCCATGGACTCCACCGCCCAGTCCTCGTTGACGGTTCCGATGAAGGTGTCGTCGGGCTCGGCCACGACC
>JALYHE010000199.1 GCA_030776705.1 Actinomycetota bacterium
CCCTAGTCCGGCCCGGCCAGTGGGCGCCCTCGAGGACGCTCGACTGCACCCTCACCGTGCTGGGGTCCCTCGACCACGACGTGTCCCGGCGAGGCGCCTACCACGCCTACATCGGCTCGGGCGAGCAGCCCGTGCGCCTGCGGGTCCTCGGGGCCGAGGCGCTGGCGCCGGGGACCAGCGGCCTGGTCCGCCTGCACCTGCCCGTGCCCCTGCCCCTCCTGCCCGGCGACCGCTACGTGCTCCGCGAGAGCGGGCGGGCCGAGACCGTCGGCGGGGGCGAGGTCCTGGACGTGGCGCCGGTCCTGCGAGCCTCACGGGCCAGGCCCGACCGGTCGGTGCAGCGGGTGGTGGAGGAGCGGAAATGGGTGGAGGCCGACCTTCTCGAGCGGCTCACCGGGGAGCGCCTCGAGCCCACGGTCGGCGGGCGCTGGGTGGTGGCCCCGGCCGCCCTGGAAGCGGCGGAGGCGAAGGTGCGGGCCGCAGTCGAGGGGGCGGGGCCGCTGGGCCTGGACGTGGCCACGCTGGACGAGAGGGAGCGAGCCGTCCTGGAGCGGCTACCCGGCGTCACGGTGCGAGGGGGGAGGGCCGTCCTCGCCGGCGCCGACCCCGACCTGGCCGGCCACCCCTACCTGGCCGCCCTCGAGGCCGAGCCCTTCTCCCCACCTCCGCCCAACGGCGTGGAAAGGGGCGAGCTGCGGGAGCTGGCCCGGCGGGGCCTGGCCGTCGAGCGAGACGGCGTCTGGTTCTCTCCCAAGGCACTGGACAAGGCGGCCCGCATCGTGGCCCGGCTGATCGCCGAGTCGCCCGAAGGGGTGACGGTGGCGCGCGTGCGCGACGCCTTGGGCACGACCCGCAAGTACATGCTCCCGCTGCTGTCCCACCTCGACGCCACCGGGGTCACCCGGCGACGCGGCGACCTGCGCATCGCGGGGCCCCGGCTGCCCCCGCCTTGAGGTCAGAGGTCAGAGGTCAGGTGCGGGTAGCGAGGAGCTGCTTGCGCTCCACCTCGTTGAGGCCGCCCCAGATCCCGTGCGGCTCACGGATGCGCAGGGCGTAGTCGAGGCAGGGCTGGCGCACCGGACAGGTGCCGCAGATGGCCTTGGCCCGGGTCTCGCGGGCCTCCTTCTCCTCTTTGCGCTCGAAGTGCGAGGGAGGGAAGAACGAAGCCGACTGCGGGCCCCGGCACGCCGCCTTCGTCTGCCACAGCTCTTCCACCCGCAAGCTCATGCCGCCCACCTCACGGGGGGCGACCCTACCGGTCTTTTGCCAGAGTGACAAGGGTCGAATCGCCCTGAACTGGAGATATGGCCGTGTCCGCGTACGAAAACGGTCCTCTCAGCGCCGCTTCGCCCCGCCCTCCTCGGGCTCCACCTCCAGCAGGAGGCCGTCGACGCCGACCACACGCACCGAGTCCCCGGCGGCGATGGGCGTGGCCCGGTTGGTCCGGGCCCGCCAGCGGGCGCCGCGCACCTCGACCGTTCCCTCCGGGTCGACCGACGCCAAGGCCAGGCCCATCTCACCGAGCATGGACTCCCGTCCGATGGTGGGCGTGGAGAAGCGGGCCCGCACAGCCGCCGGCATGCCCGCCACCATCAGCACCACCATCCCCGAGACCACCGCCACCATGGCGACCGGCGACGGTGACAGCCCCTCTCCGTAGAGACCGAAGCCGGCCGCCGTCAACGCCACGGTGCCGATCACCGTCCATGTGCGGGGTACTCCGGCCTGCACGTCCACGGCGTAGCCGAACACGGCCACCAGGACCAG
This sequence comes from Actinomycetota bacterium, assembly GCA_030776705.1. Taxonomy (GTDB): domain Bacteria; phylum Actinomycetota; class Acidimicrobiia; order Acidimicrobiales; genus JALYHE01. The sequence continues at coordinate 1,768 of JALYHE010000199.1, forward strand.
GGCCACGGCCCAGGGCCGGGTGGGCAGCGCGGCCAGCCCGTAGCAGGCCAGCGCCAGGCAACCCACGGCCGTGACCGCCGCCACTCCTATCCCCACCGTGTACAGCTCGAACACCACGAGGGCCAGGCCGGCTACCAGGAGGAGGTAGGCCACCGACGGGCTGGCCGCGGTGTGCAGCACGCGGGCCCAGAAGCCAGGCTTGGCCAGTCGCACGTCCACGGACGGCCGCCGGCGGGGCTGCTCGCCCGGCACCACGTCCGACGTCTCCAGCGCCCGCTCGCCCACCTTGCGGCCGTCGAGCTCCACGACGAAGTCCCCGAGGGTGGGAGCGCTGAAGTCCACCACTCCCCGCCTGACCGCCTCGGTGGTGCCGAGGGGTGCCCCGGCCCCATCGCCGATCCGGGTCCCGGGTGCCATTGCGCTCAGTGCCGCGGCCCGCACGAGGCGGGACGGAGGGCCCACGGCCCGGGAGCCGTTCGGCCCCACCCACACCGCCACGGGGACGCGGGCGGAGCGGACCCGCCGGGCCAGCGCGTCCACCTCGCCCGCTCCGACCACGGCGCCGCCACTGTTGAGCTGCACCACCAGGGCCTCGGCCCCACCGTCCTCGGCCGAACGCAGGGACCGGCGCAGGTAATCGACCTCGATGGGATCGATCAGGCCGCTCACCTCGACGACGTCGACGTGGGACCGCCCCCCTGCGCCGGCCGGCAGCGTGGCCAGGACGAGGAGGGCGATGGTTAGGCTGCGCATGGAAGATGGATCCTGCCGGGTTCTGCACTCAGGCCCGTGTTCTCATCGTCGCTGGCAAGGGCGGCGTGGGCAAGACGACCGTGACCGCCGCCTTGGCCTTGATGGCCGCCCAGGCCGGCCTCACCACCCTGGTGGTGGAGATCGAGGGAAAGGGCGGCTTGTCCGCGGCCTTCGGGCGCGACCGGGCCTTGGACTACGACGAGGCCGTGCTGGCGCCGGCGTCCGACGGGAGCGCCGAGGTCCGTGCCCGTACCCTCACGCCCGACGATGCCCTCCTCGAGTACCTGGAGGACCACGGGATGGGCCGGATCTCCCGGCGGCTGGTGTCGTCCGGGGCCCTCGACGTGGTGGCCACGGCCGTCCCGGGCATCAAGGACATCCTGGTGCTCGGCAAGGTCAAGCAGCTCGAGCGGGCCGCCGTAGCCGACCTCATCGTCGTCGACGCCCCCGCCGCCGGGCACGCCGTCACCTTCCTCACCAGCGCCTCGGGCCTTCTCGACTCGGTGAGGGTCGGGCCCATCCGGGCCCAGGCCCAAGACGTCGTCGACATGCTGGCCGACGCCTCCCGGTGCCAGGTCCTCCTCGTCACGCTTCCCGAGGAGACCCCCGTCAACGAGGTGGTGGAGACGGCGTACAAGCTCGAGGACCGGGTGGGGGTGAGCCTGGCCGGGGTGGTGGTCAATGGCCTCTATCCGGCCCTCCCCGGGCTGGACGGCGACCCCGCCGCCGTCTCCCGGTCGTCCGGCGTCCGCCTCGGCGATGACGAGGCTCGCCGGCTACGAGCCGCGGCCGAGTTCCGCCGGGGCCGCTCCACGCTCCAGGCCGGCCAGGTGGCGCGCCTGGCCGAGGCCCTGCCGCTCCCGCAGCTGCACCTGCCCTTCCTGTTCACGACCGAGGTGGGCCGGGCCGAGGTCCTCACGCTGGCCGAGGCCCTGGCGGAGGGACTGCGGGCCCTCCCAGAGGAGGCGACGCGGCGGTGAGCCCGGACCGCCTCGACCACCTGGTCGACGGCCAGGAGGTGCTGGTGTGCTGTGGGCCGGGCGGGGTGGGCAAGACGACCGTCGCCGCCAGCCTGGCCCTGGAGGCGGCCCGGAGGGGACGGCGAGCCTGCGTGGTGACCATCGACCCGGCCCGGCGGCTGGCCGACGCCCTGGGGCTGGACCGGCTCGACGACGTGCCGACGAGGGTCCCCGGTGACTGGCCCGGCGACCTGTGGGCGGTCATGCTCGACACCGAGTCGACCTTCGACGCACTGGTCACCCGGTACGCGGCCACGCCCGAGCAGGCCGACGCCATCCTCCGCAACCGCCTCTACCGCAACATCGCGGGCGTGCTGTCGGGCACCCAGGAGTACATGGCCATGGAGAAGCTCTACGAGCTTCACGAGGAAGGCGGGACGGGTCCGGCCGGAGAGCCCGTGCGCTTCGACCTCGTCGTGGTGGACACCCCTCCCACCCGCAACGCCCTCGACTTCGTCGACGCGCCCCGACGCCTGACCCGCTTCCTCGACAACCGGTTCTTCCGGATGCTGATGGTGCCCACCCGGACCTACCTGAGGGCCGTCACCATGGCCGGCCAGGCCCTCCTGCGCACGGTGAGCAAGGTGGTGGGCTCGGAGGTCGTAGCCGACGTGATGGCCTTCTTCCGGGCCTTCGAGGGCATGGAGGAGGGGTTTCGCTACCGCGCTCAGGAGGTGAGCGACCTGCTCTCGTCCGAGGCCACGGCCTTCGTCCTGGTGGCTTCTCCGGCCCGTGACTCGGTGCGGGAGGCGGAGTACTTCGCCGACAAGCTGGACGAGGCCGGGATCGAGACGGCGGCTCTGGTTGTGAACCGGCTCCACCCCCGCTTCGGGACGCCTGGGCCGCTGAGCGATGGCGGGGACGGGCCCGGCGCGCCGGGAGCCGCCCTGGCCCCGTTCTACGCCAACCTGAGCCAGTTCATCGAGGTGGCCGATCGGGAGGAGTCACACTTCGCGGCCCTGGCCGCCCAGGTGTCGCCGTCGCCCGTGGCCCGGGTGCCGTTCCTGCCCGCCGACGTGCACGACCTCGACGGCCTGCGCCGGGTGGCCGACGAGCTGTTCCCCCGGCCCGCTCCGCCACGGGGGCCAGAGTGGCCCTAGGCCCCGGCGGCGTCCCGGACCGGCTCGTCCCTCAGGTGGCCTCGCTGGGCTGGCGGAGGGCGGCCGCGGCCTCCTCCACAGAGTCGGCCACGGTGACGATGCGATCGAACCCGGTGGTGCGCAGGAGACGCACCAGCGTGCTGCGGTTGCAGGCCACGGCCACGTCCCCGCCCAGCTCCCGGGCCCGGCGGATGCCGCCGATCAAGGCCCCGAGCCCGGCCGAGTCCAGGAAGGGCACGGCGGACATGTCGATGAGCAGGCGGGGACTGGACGCCAGCTCGGCGAGGATCTGGCGGAACTGGCTCACGGTGAAGGCGTCGAGCTCACCGACCGGGCGGCAGAGGACGTAGCCGTCCGTGTGGTGAATCTGGATGTCGAGCACGCTGTCCTCCTGAGAGGGCCCGCCACCGCTGGCGGGTGAAGTGGGATGGTAGCCCGGTCCGGCGCTGGTTACCCTCGGGACGTGCCCCACGTGCTGTTGGCCGCCGACGAGAGCTGGGTGCGGGAGGACGTCCGCTCCGTGCTGTCCAGCTGGCCTGACCTCACTGTGCGTGAGGTCGCTTCGGGGCCCGAGGTGCTCGCCGCGGCCCAGGAGCAGCTGCCCGACCTCGCCGTGCTGGACCTCCAGATCGGGAACATGGGCGCCATGGCCGTCTGCCTCGACCTGCGCCTGGAGGAGGGCGCGGGCCGCCTGGGCCACGTGCCCGTGCTGATGCTCCTCGACCGCCGGGCCGACGTCTTCCTCGCCCGCCGCAGCGACGCCGAGGGCTGGTTGGTCAAGCCCCTCGACCCCCTCCGGCTCCGCCGGGCCGTCACCGAGCTGCTGGAGGGACGGACCTACCACGACGACTCCTACCAGCCGGCGCCCGTTTAGGGTCCGGTAGCATCGGCTCGAACGGGAAGTGGCGCAGCTTGGTTAGCGCGCAGCGTTCGGGACGCTGAGGTCGCGGGTTCAAATCCCGCCTTCCCGACCAGCAAGGGTGCGGTGGTGGGCGTGGGGCTGGAAGCGCCCTTCTCTTGGGTTGTGCGCCCTCAGGCCTCAGGACGGGAACGTGGAAACCATCGCCTCGGCGCTGCGCTCGGCCAGCGCCGAGATGGTCATCACCGGGTGGAAGCCGATGGCTGAGGGGATGACCGACCCGTCCATCACGTAGAGGCCGGGGTAGGAGTGGACCTCGCCGTGGAGCGAGACGACGCCGCGATGGGGCGACTCGGAGAGGCGGCAGCCACCCAGAGGGTGAACAGTGAGGATCCGGCGAAAGAGCTTCCACGTAAGAACCGGGGCGAAGGTTCCCCCGTAGACGTCGGCTACGGCCTCCATGGCGGCCTCCATCTTGTCGACCAGCACCGCGTTCTCACGGGCGTACGACCACTGCACGTCGAGCTCGCCCTTGCGGAGCCGCATCCGTCCGTTGGCGTTGTCCTGTCCGATGGCGAACAGGTTCGTCATGCGGCGGTAGTCACCTGCGTTGCGGACCGGCAACCGAGACGGACGGCTCAACAACCCCTTCCTGAACGCCCGTACCACGACGTCGCCGAGGCGAGGCCACAGCAGCGGGGACAGGAACCGCAGCCAACGCAGATCGGGCTGGCCCTGGGAGGCCAGCACCTCCATGACCGGGTCGCTGAAGGTGGGAGCGGCCATGGTGAAACGGGGGTCGGCGTCGAAGTACTTGATCACCGAGGTCACGTCCGGTCCCCGCCCGGGGTCGAGGTCGACCGAGCTGTTCTGTATGGAGCCGAGGTAGTCGCCGTTGCCCGAGAAGCCGTGGCCGAGGGTGGGGCTCAGCTTGGGAAGGCTGCCGAACTGATCTCGGCTGCGGAGCAGAATGGCGTTGGTCCCCAGGGTGCCGGCGGCGAGCACGACTCGAGTCCCGGTGACCTCGACGGTGAGGCCCGTGTTGACGTCTCGGTAGACGACGGAATAGCCCCTCCCGGCGGACGCCACGTGTGAGACCACGGCCCCCGTGCGCACCTCGGCGCCCAGCTCCTCGGCCCGGTTCAGATAGGTCAGGTCCATGGTGTTCTTGGCGCCGTGCTGGCAACCGAACTCGCACTCGGCGACCAGCTGACACGGGCCTCTGCCCACCCCCAGGTGCTGGTCGGCGGATTCCTCCCAAGTGACTGCTTGGTCGGGGTCGAAGACAGGACGGCCCAGCTTGGCCGCCGCCTCCCGGTACACGTCCCGCTTGGTGATCCGGAGGTTCGTCGGCAGCGGTCGCACACCCAGCATCTGGGCGACCCTGTCGTAGTAAGGGTCGAGCGTCTCCCGCGTGATCGACGAGGGCCAGCGCTCGTCCTCGAACACGACCGGCTCGGGCCTGATGTGGATGTTGGCGTAGATCAGCGATCCTCCGCCGACGCCGCTCGCCACCACGACGCCGATCCCCGACAAGATCTGCAGGTCGAACAGGCCGGTGGCCGACCGGCGTCGGGGGTAGCGCCAGAACAGCCGGTCGACGTCGGTCACCTCCCGCGGGAACTCTCCGGGCGTGTAGCGCCGGCCCCTCTCCAGGACCAGCACGGACCTGCCCGCCTCGGCCAGCCGGAGGGCGGCGATCGACCCGCCGAAACCCGAGCCCACCACCACGGCGTGGTAGTGGTGCCGCTCGGTTGATCTCAAAACGGCGAGGAGGACAGGACGTCGCGCTCGTAGACGTCCCACAGGCTTCCCACGAAGAGCCGGGCGAAGCGGGCGAGGGCTCCGGCTCGGGCGCTCCTGGTCGGGCCTGAGGCGCGGAAGGTGGTGAGCTGGCGGGCGAACGCTGCCGGGCTGATGTGCAGTATCCCGGACCCGATCACGTCGTCGCCGTTGACATCGGCGAGGGTCACGTGACCGGCCACCACGTGGGTGTAGAGAGTGGTCGTGTCAGGCCACATGTCGAGCCCAGGGTGGTCCGTCACGACCTTGTGACCGGCGAGCGTAAGCGGGCGGCCTGAGCCGTCCCGGAACCAAAGCTGGTAGAGCATCCGCTTGTCTTTGGGGTCCGCCTGGTCGACGAAGAGGTTGAACAAGCCCTGCTCAATCGGTAGCCGACCGCCGAGGGCGTCACAGCCCACCCAGCCCTCGGCCACCGCGGCGTGGCTGGGGTCCGCCACGAAACGGTCGAGGTCGTGCGCGGTGATCGTCAGGTGGAACATGAGGTCGTTCCCCTGCTCCCTGCCGTTCTGCTCGCCCGCCTGGTAGTCGAGCATGCCGAAGCCCAGGTGCCCGGTCATCTCCTCGGTGAACCACACTCCGGTCACGGAGCGAGGGGAGCGCCGTTCGTCGGCGCGGGCCAGCTCCTCGGGCGGAGGGAGGGCAATGCCTTGCTCCGCGCACCACCGCCGCCCGGCCTGGACGCCCAGCTCCACGGCCGCACCGAAGCGGTCCCGGGTGAGGTTGAGGATGTAGTGCAGCGGCACCTCGGCGCGCAGCATCCTCACGTCGATCGGGCGACCGAACTCTCCCTGCTCGCCTCGGGCGATGGCGTCGTTGTTGGCCTGGATCCGGTCGAGGTCAGCTCGGAGCTTGCCGTTGGCCATGGCTTCGATCATCTGGAAGTAGTGGGCGACAAAACCCTTGTGCCACTCCCCCCGCCAGCTCACCGTCCAGACCACCCACAGCTCGTCGGCCCCATGGTTGACCACCGCGTCCACCAGGTTGGCGTCGGTGACGAAGACGCCGTCGACGTACGTGTCGCCGTCGATGGTCACCGGCGGGAACCACATCGGGAGCGAGATGGCCGAGATGAGTCGCTCCTGGTCCATCTCGGCGGCCGGGAGCACCACGTGGCGGTGACGGGAGAAGTTGTACAGGTTGAAGCTGGCGTCGCGTTCGGTGGCGCGTATCTCCGGCCAGCTCAGGCCCCAGGCGGGCAGGGCGTTGCGACGAAATCGCTCCAGCCGCAGGATCGACTCGTCGAACGGAAAGTGCAGCAGCGCCCCGAAGTTGGGGTCGAGCACCCTCACGGGCCGGTAGGAGCGCCAGTTGTCGGCGATCTTCGTACCACTCATCCCCTGGCACCACATGGCCAGGTTGAGCACACCACCACTGGCTCCGTCGGCGTGGTGGAACTCGATCCCGGCCTCGTCCAGCCACACCTGGAGGACGCCCGCCTGGAAGGCCACCTTCACCCCGCCCCCGGCCATGATCAGCGAGCGCCGTCGTCGGCCCTGATCGTCCATCAGACCGATCTCGTGCCCATGAGCTTCAACTCGACGCCACGAGCATGCCGTCGGCCACCCGATGGGCAAAGGCGGCGATGGTGAGTGACGGGTTGGGGCCCACGGGCCCGGGCATGGCGGAGCCGTCGGCCACGTACAGGCCGGGGTAGTGGAAGGCCTGGCCGTGGCTGTCGACGACCCCCTGACCAGGGTTGGCTCCCATGGGACAGCCCCCGACAGGGTGCACCGTGATGAGCCGCTTGAACAGCCAGAGGGGCCAGTTCATGATCCGGGCCCCCAAGGCCTGGCCGATGCCGTGCAAGGTGTCCTCGACCCGGGAGAAATAGGCCTCGGACGCCGTCGCCGTCCAGTTCACGTCGAGGTTCCCCTTGCGAAGGCGCATGACGCCGTCGGGGACGTCACGGCCCATGACGAGCATGGGCATTGTGGTGCCTGAAGCCCTGCCCTCGCCCAACAGGGCGGAGACGTCGGAGCTGAGGTTGCTCCTGGGGTCTCCCTTCAGCCTGGCGGCCAGGCGCCCGAGCACCAACCGGCTGACCCGCAGGGCGGCGTGGGGAGCGTCACTGGCTTCCACCAGCCAGCTGAGGAAGTGCGGGTAGCCACCCTCCTCCGCGTAGAAGCCGCGGCCGGCCTCGCCGGTGCCGTCGAGGGCGTCGCCCACCCGGATGCGACTGGTGATGACCGGGCCCAGGGACGGATCGAGCCAACGGGGAACGGTGGTGCCATCCACCCGACGGCTGCTGGCCCGCAAGAAGGTGAGCAGGTCGCCGTTGCCGCTGAAGCGGGTGCCCAGGGCGGGGCTCAGGTGGGGCAGGGCGGCACGGTTGCGCAGCAGGAGGTACGTGGTCCCGAGGCTGCCGGCCGAGAGGACCAGCTTGTCCGCAGTGACGCTGACGTGAGGCAGCCCGTCACGCGACACCGCGCCCCGCGCCGGGTCATGCTGCACGTAGGTAACGCGAAAGCCGCGGCCGGGACCGTCGAGCGGCTCGATCCGGCGGACCTCGGCGAGGGTGCGGATGTCGGCGTTGCGCTGCTTGGCCCGAGACAGGTAGTTGAAGTCGAGGCTGTTCTTGGAGCCGTAGTTGCAGCCCACGTCGCACTCACCGCAGAGGCAGCAGGTCCACCGGGGACGGTTGTGCAGGTTCTCGGCCGGGGACTCTTCAAGCGGCTCTCCCGGGCGAGGGGGATGGTCGGGTCCCCGGGCGAAGGTCACAGCCAGGTTGGGCAGGGCGAAGTCCAGGCCGAGGTCTTGGGCCGCGTCCCGCATGGCCTGGGTCTTCGAGGTGTGGCGGTACGGCTCGTCAGCGAACGGGTACGGCGTGGCGCCGAGCATCTCCTCGGCCGCCTGGTAGTGGTCCTCCAAGTCCTCGTAGGTGATCGGCCACGCCTCTCCCCCCGGCTCGCCCTGCTCCTGCCGCACGAACCAACGAGGATCCTTGCGGATGAGGACGTTGGCGTAGATCAGCGATCCCCCGCCCAACCCACTCGACACCACCGCCTCCAAGCGGCGGAACGACCACACGTCGAACAGGCCGTAGAGGCCGGACTGCGGGTTCCACAGGTTGGAAGCGAGGCCGCGCGGGTCACGAGGGAACGACCCCGGCGGGTACGGCTTTCCCCGTTCCAGGAGGCACACGCTCTTGTCCGCCTCGGCCATCCGATGGGTGACCACCGACCCGCCGAACCCCGAACCGACGACCACCACGTCGAAGTGCTCGTCCACCCGACCCCTCAATTCCCGCCCGTGGGGTTGCGTATCGTCATCGAGCTCCGCATCGCCCTGCTCGCCGACATCACGAGCATCAGCGCGACCGTGCCGACGCTACTCGCCCGTCAACGTCCTCGCCTCGAGCATGCAAGGCTCCTCCCCACTTCACCGAGGGTCGCGGGTCACGGGGCGGCGGCGGGCGGTCTTGGCGGACGCCCGGAAGAGGTTCACGGTCTGGTCGGCGGGGAAGACCTCGCCGGTGCGAGCGGCCAGGGCGTTCTCGGCCGCCAGCTTGGCGGCCCGGCGCCGCGCCGCCACGGTGGTCGGATGGCGACGAAGCCTACGGTTGACCTGGGCGGCCAAGGCCACGAGCTCGCGGTCGACGTCGTTGGTCGGCGTGGGCGCCCCCGCCCCACCGGGAACGCCTACCTCGACCGGTGCCTCGACGCCCTCGGCCCGCGCCGTGGGGCCCAGGTCGGGCACCGTCGGAAGGTTGTCGGGGTTGGGCTCTTCGGGGCTCGGGCGGGCCCGCCCCAGCCGCGACTCGGTGACGACCTGGTGGAAGGTCATGACGTCCCGGTCGCGGTTGGTGAGCGGCTTGGAGCGGGGGGCGTACAGCTCCCGGAGCGTGCGGGGGATGCTGGCGTGCTCGAGGGGCTCGGTGACGAGGGTGCCCGGCTCGATCCACGGCGACACGAGCACGGTGGGCACACGGACGCCGAGGCGGCTGAAGTCGAACTTCTTGGACCGCTTGCGACCGGCCCTGCGGTCGGCCTGCTCCCGCAGCCACGCGCCGAGCCGCCGGGTTAGCCCTCGCCAGCTGGGCCGGCCGGGCGGAGAGGAGGCGGGCGGCGGGGAATGGTCGTACAGGCCGCCGTGCTCGTCGTAGGTGACGACTAGCAGCGTCTTGTTGAACACGGCGGGGTTGGCCCGCAGCGCCTCGTACACCGACGCGATGAGGGCCTCGCCGGCCCGGAAGTCGGTGTCGTTCTTCAGGTTGTTGTGGGGATGTTGGCTGTTGGTCCGCCGTGGGGAGCCCTCGGGGCTGTAGAAGCCGTTGTGGGCGGGCTCGATGAACGCGTAGGTCGCCAGCTTGTCGTCGCGGGCGTGCTCGGCGAACTGCGATGACTCGAACCAGTTGCCTATTCGGGAGCGCCGGCGGAGTAAGAAGTCGAGGAAGGTGGTGGGCCTCCAGAGGCGCGGGAAGCACCAGACTTCGGGCGTGCCGTCGTAGTAGATCCGCCAGGTCCGGCCCTGCTGCTTGGCCAGCACTTCGAAGATGGTGCGGTCGAAGTACAGGCCGGCCTCGATGTTGACCGTGCCACCGGACGTGGCGGCGTGGGCGAAGTTGCGGTTGGGCCACGTCTCGCCGGGGACGGAGCTGAACCAGGCCGTGCACACCGCGAACTCGAGCGCCAAGGTGCCGAGGGCGTTGCAGTGCACGGCCGGGTCGAGGCAGCGCATGACCAGGCCGCCTTTGCCGGCTCCGACCGCGGCCTCGTAGTTGCGCACGAAGCCGCCGTTGGTCTGCACGTCGCCGGCGGGGCCGATCTGCTCCAGTGCCCCCTCGTGGCTGTGGTCGGGATCGAGGCCGACCGGCGACCCGTCGTCGCTGACGGGGATGGGCGTGCCGGCGCCGTCGACGTTGTGAAACCGCCCGGGCCAGAGCCCGTCGTACTGGTCGGCTTTGGGGTGTTTCAGGAAGCCCAGCAGGTGGTCGAACGAGTGGTTCTCCAGCATGAGCACGACCACGTGCTCGATACGAGGACCACCTTCCGCCGAGGCGGTACCGACCATCATTCGCACGCTAACAGTCGTAGGGTCGAGGGGACCGTCCGCTCGCTCGGTCGAACTCTCGCCGCCTGGCGCTCAACAGCGGATCGCCCGAAACCACGCGCTTCCGGAAGCGTCGCTCCCTATGGACCGCCGTGCTCGCAGATCGTCCCCGGCGGGTCGGTCCGGCAGCGATTGCCGATCCACAAGGTCGCCGGTCGGTTTTCGTCGTGGGCGTCGTGCTCGTCGTTCGAGAACATGCTGTTGCGAATGAAGTCGTTGGTGATCGAGCCCAGGAGCACCCGAATTCCGTCCCGGCCGTTGTTGTCGCTGCGGTGGATGAGCGTGTTCAACGTCGCGATTTCGCAGGACACTGTCAGAGGGGCCCGCTGCAGTCAACGGCGACAGTTCCGCTTGGAGGCGCTAGGAGAGCTGGTCCTCGAGCTTGTCGAACGTGTCCGCCCAACCGTCCCGGTGGAGTGCACGCCGCGCTTCGGTCTTGAACGGACCCTGCGCGAGGAGGACCTCCGTCGACCCACCGAGGTCGCGGAAGGAGAGGTCGACCATGGTCTCGACGTCGTCCGGATCGGGATCCTCCCACCTGAACGTGTAGGCGAGACGGGTGGGTGGAGCGACCTCGCGGAACTCTCCCGTCAGGTAGAAGGCCTCGCCCTCCGGCGGCTGCATCTCGATCCGGTAGCTTTCCCCGACTCGGGCGTCGAGCTCGAGGCTCGGGACGGTGAATCCCTCGGGACCCCATCACCTCCGAAGCTGGCTCGAGTCGGTGAAGGCCTCGAACACGACCGAAGGTGCGGCAGGAAGCGTGCGTGACATCTCGAGCGTGAGGGCGTCCGGCCGCCTCGCCACACGCCGATCCTATCGATGGCCCGCGCCCGACCGACCCGCCGGACGGACGGCGTCGGAGTACGGGCCTAGGCTGCACCCGGTGGCCGACCATCTTCGGGCGTCGGTCGTGGTCATCACGAGAAACCGCCGGGACGAGTTGTTGCGCTCGCTGCGCCGGCTCGAGCGTCTCCCGGACCGGGCCGAGACCATCGTGGTGGACAACGATTCGAGCGACGGAACCCTCGACGCCGTGCGGCGGGCGTTCCCGGACATCCGTCTGATCCGTCTCGACCGCAACCTCGGGGCTGTGGCCCGCACCGTGGGCGTCCGGGCTGCGTCGTCGCCGGTTGTGGCCTTCGCCGACGACGACTCCTGGTGGGCACCAGGGTCACTCGACCGAGCCGCCTCGCACTTCGACCGCCACGGCGACCTGGCTCTCATCTGCGCCCGGATCGTCGTCGAGCCTCAAGGAACGGTCGATCGAGCGTGCCTCAAGATGGCCACCGCGCCGATCGGACGTGGCGCCCATTCGCCCGGTCCCCGGATCCTCGGCCACCTGGCATGTGGGACGGTCGTTCGGCGGTCCGCCTACCTGGAGGTCGGCGGGTACAGCGAGCTCATCCACTTCGGCGGCGAGGAGCGCCTGCTCTCGCTCGATCTGGCCGTCGCCGGCTGGGAGCAGTGCTACGTCGAGGATGTCGTGGCCCATCACCAGCCCTCTCCGGTCCGCGAGGACTGGCCGACCCGGTGGGCGCTCTACAGGCGCAACGACACGCTGACCGCCTGGATGCGGCTGCCGCTGCGTCGGGCCCTGGCCGAGACCGGCCAACTGGTCGCCGACGCAGTCCGGGAGGAGACTGCACGTCGAGAGCTCTCTCGGTTCGCACGGCTGCTTTGGCCAGCCTGGCGTGAGCGGCGACCCGTCGAGCGGCACCTGGTGACGGACCTCGCCGACCACCTCCGGGGACGCTGAGACCGCGGGTCCAGTCCCCGCCTTCCGGATTGATGCTCTTCCGGGCCATGGCCTTGCTGGCCGCCGTGTGCGTGGTCGCCCTGGTCGCGGCCGGAGAGTCGGCGCGGGCTTCGACCCCGTCCGTCGGGGTCCAATTCCACGGCACATGGTCCGACTACTCAGACGAGGACCGCCTGGCCGTGCTGGACAAGCTGGCCGCGGCCGGCGTGGACTGGGTGCGCATAGACCTCGGCTGGCGCACCTTCCAGGAGAACGACAAGGCCGAGGTCAGCGAGTGGTACGCCGATCGGGCGGACCGGGCCGTGGACGCTGCCCGGGAGCGGGGGCTGAAGGTCCTCGCCACCCTGCTGGACACCCCATCCTGGGCCAACGGAGGCCGAGCCAAGCAGGTTCCCCCGAGCGACCCTGCCGACTACTCCCGCTTCGCGCGTTGCGCCGCCGCCCACTTTCGAGGGCGTGTGGCGGCGTGGGAAGTGTGGAACGAGCCCAACTTCGAGTCCTTCTGGGATGGCGCCGACCCGGCCCGCTACGCCGCCCTGCTTCGGGCCGCCCATCCGGCAATCAAGGCCGGTGACCCCGAGGCCCTGGTGGTGGCCGGCGCGGTGG